>CAMBQD010000089.1 GCA_945869905.1 uncultured Clostridia bacterium
GATATATGGCTCGTATTGCCTTTGTGCTTGACCGTATATTCAGAAAATTCGGCCTTTCCGGTAAATCCTTTATTCCTATGCTTATCGGTACAGGCTGTGGTGTTCCCGGAATTATGGCATCTCGAACTATTGAAAATGAGCGTGACCGTCGTATGACAATTATGACAACAACCTTTATCCCCTGCGGTGCAAAGCTGCCGTTTATTGCAATGATTGCAGGGGCTATCTTCGGTGGAGCCTGGTGGGTTGCTCCAAGCGCATACTTTATCGGAATGGCGGCAATTATCATTTCGGGTATTATGCTTAAAAAGACAAAAATGTTTGCAGGGGACCCTGCTCCCTTTGTTATGGAGCTTCCTGCATACCACCTGCCTACTGTTGGTAATGTTCTCCGTTCAATGTGGGAGCGTGGTTGGTCCTTTATCAAAAAGGCAGGAACAATTATTCTGCTTTCCACAATAGTTGTTTGGTTTTCAACATATTTCGGCTTTGTTGACGGTAGCTTCCAAATGCTTACTGACGAGCAGATTGATTGTAGTATTCTTGCTTATATCGGCAATGCTGTTGCCTGGATATTTACTCCTCTCGGTTGGGGTAACTGGCAGGCGGCGGTTGCATCTATCACGGGACTTGTGGCAAAGGAAAACATTGTTGGTACTCTCGGTATCCTTTACGGAGGCGGAAATGCAACGGTTTATCAAAATATTGCGTCTGCCTTTACATCTGTCAGCGGCTTCTCATTCCTTACATTTAACCTGCTTTGCGCTCCCTGCTTTGCGGCAATCGGTGCAATCAAGCGTGAAATGAACTCACCTAAATGGACTTGGTTTGCCATCGGATATCAGTGTCTGTTTGCATATGCGGTATCACTTATGATTTATCAGATAGGCTCTGCATTTACGGGAAATCTCAGCGTAGTAGGTCTTGTGGTTGCCATTGCTGTTTTGGTAGGTATGCTTTATATGCTCTTTAAACCATACAAGGAATCCTCAAAGCTGACAAAATCAGTCAAGGTTACAAAATAACTAAGGGAGGCACATTTTAGTGTGCCTCCTTTAAGACTATTGGTAAAGCGGAGTGACCGTATCGGAATATAGTTTTACGTAGCGGCGAACTGTGTTCGCCACAACAAGTATTTTATCAACAATGCTTTGAACAAAAAATACCGTCCTTTTTTGTTAATAATTAACATAAAACGGAAAAACTATTGATTTTGGAACTAAAATAATAGATAATATATAATAAAGTACTATGTAAACTGACAGGAGGATAAATATGAGGACAGGTGTGAAAAAGCTTTTATCGGTATTTTTATCTGTTGTTTTGTGCCTTTCACTTTTATGCTCAAGTATTCCTGCCTTTGCTTTCAGAGTAAATTCCACCATAGGAATGAATTTAACCGGCGCAAACTGGATGAGCGGTATAAAGGATGACACTTTGATATCGGATATATCTATGCCCGGTACTCACGATTCAGGTGCAAGAATTGTAGATCAGGTTACGACTACTTGGGCAAAATGCCAAAACCTTACAATCAGTGCTCAGCTTTCTGCAGGTGTTCGTTATCTTGATATGCGCTTGGAATACGATACCGGTGTAAGCGGAAGTGTCAGAGTTGTTCACAGCACCATTAACTGCTATAACGACGCCGGCGGCGCCCTCGATTTTGACTCTGTTATCAATGATTGCTATAAATTCCTGGACCAAAATCCTACAGAAACAATTATTATGTCGGTTAAGGAGGACGACGGCAGTAATACCTCAACCCTTGCAAATGTAATAATGGATAAGATTTATGCAAAAAGCTCTTACTGGTATATGGGCTCGTCTACTCCTCAGCTTAAGGATGTCAGAAAAAAGATTGTGCTTGCAAAAAGAATTTCACAAATTTACGGCGGACTTAATCTTAGCTGGGGCGACCAAGGCTCAGACGGCGGTAGCGTTGAGATAAACTCAAGTCTTGAGGTTCAGGACAGGTATAATATGGGTACCTCAAACAAATGGCTAAACGCCGCCAGACCGATGCTTGAAAAGGATAAGCCGTCAGGTAAGTTCTTCCTTAATTTTATGTCAACTACAGGTGCCGGTATTTCCGGTGTGTCCGCATGTGCAGGGGAAATGAACGGAAAGTTTTTCCAATATGAGCTGCGGAATAATAAATGCTACGGTATTATAATTTTTGACTATATTGATGAAAATTTGGCTAAAAAGGTTTACCAGTGTAATGATTTGGCTTCAAAAAATCAGGCTGACCCCATGTCAGGGCAATATTATTACCGAATAAATATGTACACGTCAAATAATGTTGATTCCGGCTGGTCAAGGGTTTCCTTAAAGCTGTATTACAGAACAAATAACGGTACGGGCTCAGAATATTGCTACACTGTGTTTGAAAACGACAGCGGCGAAACAAAGGGATATCAGTATGTGTGCAGTGTAGGTAACTGGGATTTTACCGGTATAATTAACGGCTTCCCGACACGATTGGAATTTAGCTACAGCTTTAGCGGAAGTGACAAGCATTTGGTCACGGAGCATTATCTTTATGTGGGCACAAGTGCCTCCGGCGACCTTACTCTGTTGGCGGAAAATCATTTTAATGCCTGGGGCTCATACAGTGGTACAGAGTCATATAATACTGACTCAAGCGCCTATCCCCAGCCTTCATCCATTAACTTTGATTATCCCAATAGGATAACATATACCGCTCCTAAGGAGGGGGAGGAGGTTTACACCTCCGAGTTTGGTGCAACGATTTTTGACCAGTACGGTGTAAAGTGGTACGAGGGCCCAACCTCCTACTCAATGAAAACCAGTATACCCGGTGTACAGATGGTAGGTAACACGGTTATCATAACTTATTTGGCAAATAAAAATAAAACTCAGAAGGGTACATATATAAGAGCTTATTACGAAAAGGGAGATTATTACCTAAGTAACGTTGATGAAAAATATATGGTTGTGGTTCCTAATAAGCTTGATTATAGCTATTTGGGATATGACGGCTCTGTACTGTATAAATCTGAGGGTTATTATGATACCGATCCGGTATACGTTGGAGAAACACCGGTTAAGCCATATGACGAAGCATACCATTACGTTTTCAGCGAATGGTCACCGAAAACAACTATTCAGCTTACAAACAATAATTACACGGCACAGTTTACAAGCGAAAAGCATACATATGTTGACGATGGTATTGCCCCTGAGGGTGACCAGCCTGCTAAGCTGAGGCATCAGTGCTCATATTGCGGATATTACTATGATACGGATTATGATGTTGACTCCGGCACGCTTACTGCGGCACTTGAAAGAGCAAAGCAGTATGAGGAGAGGGATTATTCAAGTGAGTCGTATCAATTGTTCAAGGAGCTGTATGATGAATATTCTGCTTTGGCAGAGGATTATCCGTCACAGGCTGAGGTGGATAACGCAGTAAGGAATATTCTCAACGCTGCTTCCGATTTGGTGCCTTACTTAACACTTAGGGTAGGCGCCGATAACGGTAGCTGTACCGTAAGCTATAACGGCGAAACATATACTAACCCAATATATTCAGTGCTTTTTGGTACAGAGGTTACTTTAACTGCCACGGCTAAGGACGGTTACCGCTTTGACGGCTGGTATGAGAATGATACAAAGCGTGTCTTTTCCCATGATGAAACCTATACCTTTGTTGTTACATCAAACACCTCATTTACCGCAAAATATGTTAAGGAGAATTCTTCGGTACTGACCTTTGCAAATGAAACAGGTCAGATTACCTCAGCTATTGAAAAGACGCTTGAGGAATGGAAGAATGTCACCACTATTGCAGATATGCTGCCTCAGGTACCGTATAAGGTTGGTTACGGAGAAGGCAGATGGGCTTATGACGAGGCTGATGTTCTTTCAAAGCTGCAGTCAGGCATTTCTGTAACAATCCTTCCCCAGTATGACGAAATAGGATTTACCTATCCTACGGTGCCTGAACCTGTTGACGGCAAGCCTGCCCTTAACCTGTATTATCAGCTTGATGCAGATAAGAATATAGGCTCCTTCACAATGGCTCTCGGCGTGCCTGAGGGATGCCGTGTTGAATCGGTTGGTATAGGCTTCTATTTTGCAGATGCTGATAAGTTTAATCCTACTGAATTTGATTTGAATATAAACAACAAGCTTCTTACAGGTAAATTTAATTTTGAAGATTCCGACGGAATTTACATTGTAAATATGAACAAGTTTACAGCTGACTATAATTGGGCGGCTCGCGGATACGTGACCTATTATGATGATAACGGCGTATTAAAGGTTGCCTACACAAATCAAATTAATGTAATTGATTTAAATCAGGTTTCATAAGCTTCCTTATCAAACAATCCTAATGCCTGAATAGAATGGCACACAGTCATTTTATATTTAAGGAAGGATTGTGTATATGGAAAATTATGTTGTAAAATCCTTGGAGCTTCATATGTTTTTCGTCAGGATTATGAAAGAGCATGCCTTGCTTATCGACCATATTTTAAGGGAGGCAAATCACTATATACGTCTTTTGTCATAAAATCATAACCACCAGTTCAACTGGTGGTTATGATTTTTATTATCTGAGTGCGTCTGATACTGCGTCGCCGGCCTTGTCCACTGCTCCGCCTACGCCGTCTGCCACATCGTTAACACCTTCACCGATATCGTCGCCCACCTGGTCTGCCCTTGATACTGCGCCGTTTGTGGTACTTGCACCGTTAGCGGCGGTAGAGGCGGTTGTTGATGTGGATGCTGTGTTGGTGGTTTCCGTCACAGCGGAGGTACCTGTTGATGTTGTTGCGTTGTTGTCATTATCTCTTGCACAGCCCATAAATACTGTTACGATAACGGCAACTGCCATTGCCAAAATTAATACTTTACTTTTCATTGTATAACTTCCTTTCACGATTATGATATCCTTGTTTTGATTTATTATTCACAAAATTTTAATTTATTTTGTAAGTGTTCCGCCGTCGGAATAAAGCAGAAGTAAAATGTTTTCCTCTGCGCCTGTTTTGGTGTTAACGTAGATAAGCACCTCTTCGTTGGTTTCCGTGCTTTCACAGTGAAATTCATAGCACATTGCCTCTGTTCCGTTATCCTTTGGTATAACACAGCTTTTTACACCGAGAACATTAAGATAAGGACTGATGCTTTTCTGCATATCCTCTTGGGAT
>CAMBQD010000090.1 GCA_945869905.1 uncultured Clostridia bacterium
ATATGACCTGTACTGCTGATTGGCAGCCATTCGGTTATACCCTCAACAATACCGAGAAAAATAACCTTTAATATTTCAATAATGTTCAAGCAAATATCCCCTTTCAAGAAATTTTATTACTACTATACAAATATTATACTAAATGCTATGGCAATTTGCAATAAAAATAAACCTCCCTAAAAAGGGAGGTTTAAGACAGTTATACCGGATGAACCTTTGTTTCTATGTTATCGTGCTTGCCGTCAAGTCCGTATTTTTCATCGCGTCTTTTTTCAAAAAACTTAACTGCTACCTGACCGAATTGAGCATAGGAAAGAACATCCTCCTCCTGCTCATAGAACTCTTTAATCTCATCCTTAAAGGAATCAATTGTATCTGTAATCAAATCTGCAGGACGGCAGTCAATGATATCGTCGTCGCCAACAATTTTCTTTCTGAATTCAGGGTCAATTTCACAGGGAGTTTTACCGTACTTGCCTGCAACCATATCCTTAAATTCCTTTGTTACCATCTTATATCTTTCACCCAGGATAACATTGAATACAGCCTGTGTGCCGACAATCTGTGATGTGGGAGTAACAAGAGGAGGATAGCCGGAATCCTTACGAACACGCGGAACCTCGTTAAGAACCTCCTCCAGCTTATCAACCTTGCCTGCCTGCTTAAGCTGTGAAACAAGGTTTGAAAGCATACCGCCGGGTACCTGATAAAGAAGAGTGTTTGCATCAACACCCAGCATTTTTGGATCAAGAAGCCCTGACTTAAGATATTTTTCACGAAGTGGTGTAAAGAAATCACGAATCTCGGAAAGAGCCTTAATATCAAGTCCTGTATCATAGGGAGTGCCCTGAAAAGCGGCAACCATAGACTCTGTAGCAGGGTGTGATGTTCCCATGGCAAGAGGGCTTATAGCTGTGTCAATTACGTCAACACCTGCCTCAACACCCTTGAGATGAACCATAGATGCAAGACCTGAGGTATAGTGTGAGTGAAGCTGAATAGGAACCTTTACTGTTTCCTTAAGAGCCTTAACCAAATCATAGGTTCCGTAAGGAGTTAAAAGACCTGCCATATCCTTAATACAGATTGAGTCTGCGCCTGCATCCTCAAGCTGCTTTGCATAATTGCAGTAATACTCAATATCAAAAACAGGTCCTGTGGTGTAGGAAATAGCCGCCTGAACGTGACCGCCGTATTTCTTTGCGGCATTAATTGCTGTCTGCAGGTTACGAACGTCGTTAAGTGCATCAAATATTCTTAAAATATCAATACCGTTATCAATACTCTTTTTTACGAAATAATCAACAACCTCGTCGGAATAATGGCGGTAGCCAAGCATATTCTGACCGCGGAAAAGCATCTGCAATTTTGTATTGGGACATTTTTCACGGATTAACCTAAGTCTGTCCCATGGGTCCTCATTTAAAAATCTAAGGCAGGAATCAAAGGTGGCACCGCCCCAGCATTCAAGGGAATGGTAACCAATCTTGTCCATTTTTTCAAGAATTCCTGAAAACTCCTCAGTTGTCATACGGGTTGCAATCAAAGACTGATGGGCATCTCGTAAAACGGTTTCGGTAATACCAATTTTTGCCATTTTTACACCTCTTAGTTCAATGTGATTATAACCTGACCTGCCTCAACGCTGTCACCTTTATTAACGCTGATTGAGGCAACTGTGCCGTCCTGAGGAGCCACGATATCGTTTTCCATTTTCATTGCCTCAAGAACGCAGAGTACCTGACCGTTTGATACAGTTGCACCGACTGCAACCTTAATATCAAGAATTGTGCCGGGCATAGGTGCTTCAACCTTAACACTGCCGGCTGATGCAGCAGCAGACGGAGCAGGTGCAGCGGCAGGTGCCGGAGCAGGTGCGGGTGCTGCAGCAACGGGAGCAGCCTGTACAGGAGCAGATGAAGCCCCCTCCTCAACAGTTACATTATAAGGTGTGCCGTTTACGGTAATAGTATAATTTTTCATTTTTATATCCTCCATTATTTAACAGAATGTTTTCTCGGTAAAGTATTTTCTCTCTTACCGGCAAGCATATCAAGGGCAGAAATCACCCTTGCTCTTGTATCGGCAGGAGCGCAAATATCGTCAACAGCACCACAGGCAGCCGCAGTAAATGGTGACGCGATGGTGTCAACATATTCTGCCTTAAGTGCCTCCCTGTCCTCGCCGTCGGCAAGCCTTTTATTAAACAGAAAGGCAACTGCCGAATCAGTGTCAAGGGGGGACGCAACCGCGCTGCCCCAAGCAATTGTAAGGTCGGAATTAGCACCCTTTCCTGCAAGAGTGATATAAGCACATCCAATAGCCTTTCCCGTGATTACGGAAATCTTTGGGCAGGTTGCGGTGGCATAAGCAGATGTAAGCTTGGTAAGTGCTGTAAGCATCGGATTTTCTTTATCGGTAATAACGCCGTCGGCATTAACAAGTGTAATAACAGGTATTGAATATGCGTCACAAAGCTTAACCATTGCCTCTGCCTTATAGGAGCAGGCAGGACAAAGAGCATTACCCTCAAAGGCAACAAATCCTACGGTTGAACCCATAACGGTTGCCAAAGCAGTTTTGCAGTTTGCTTTGGCATATCCGCCCTTTAACTCAATAACAGACGCATCATCCGCAATTGACGCAATTATTGAAAGAGCATCGGCACCTGCTGACGCAACAGTCTGTGGTGCAGAAAAATCAAATATGGGCGCAGGTGAAAGGTTATTGGAGGGCAATACGGAAATTATATCCTTAACTGCCTCCACTGCACTGTTAAAATCGTCGCATAAAACGTCAACTGTTCCCTCTTTATAAGAATCCTCAGCAGTAACATCGCTTGGTGCAGAAACGTAAAAATCAGCATCCTTAACTGCAACAACAACATCTGCCATATTTGCAATCAAAGCAGATGTGCCGAGACATGCACCGGCAATAACCGCAATCTGAGGGCAGACACCGCTTAAAGATGTTGACGCCTTAACAAGCTCACCGTAAGCGTTAAGAACCTCAAAGCCTTCAGTAAGCTTAACACCGTTTGAATCAAAAATTGAAACAACAGGACATCCTGTTTTTGCCGCCAAATCATAAATCTTTTTTATTTTAGCACAATGAGCAACGCTTACTGCTCCGCCATCAACAGTAACATCCTGTGAAAAAGCATACACAGCACAATCGTTAACCGTACCAAAGCCTGCGGCAACCTCAACATCACCCTGTTCGGATTTTGCATAAGCGTCAATCTGAGTAAAGGAGCCGTCGTCAAAAAGAGCCTCAAGCCTTGCAAGTGCCTTAGAATTTTTCAGTTCACTCACTTTTGTATCCTCCTAATAAACTGTAAAAACAAAGAGAAAATTAAAAATTTCCAAATTTGCCTATTATAGATTTTAACACTTTGACAATATAATATCAATATTTATTTTTTATTTTTACAAAAAATATGCTCCGTGGAATATTCCGACGGAGCATAAAGTATTTTACTGTTCAGGAGCCTCAGCAGGATTTGCAGAGCGCAAAAGCTTTTTAACCTCATTATCCGTAAGCTCCCTTGATTTACCCGTTTGGAGCATACCTAATTTAATAGGTCCTATGGAAATTCTCTTAAGCCTTGCCACCTGAAGATTAACAGCCTCACACATTTTTCTAATCTGTCTGTTTCTTCCCTCACGGAGAATAAATTCAAGGACTACTCTGCCCTCCTCCTCAGTGATTACATTCACGTCGCAGGGTGCTGTTTTCCTGCCGTCAATTTCAATTCCGTTTCTGAGTTTTTCAAGGATATCATCATTAACAGACGGTCTTACCGTAACACGATAAACCTTGGCATAATTATGCTTGGGGTGAGTGAGAGCATTGGCAAAGGAGCCGTCGTTAGTTAGGAGCAAAAGCCCCTCCGAGTCCTTGTCAAGCCTGCCCACAGGATACACCCTAGCCTTAACATCCACCAAATCCATAACCGTTTTTCTGCCCAATTCGTCCGAAACGGTTGTAACATATCCTCTTGGCTTATTGAGCATAATATAATACATTCTCTCGGTTTTATTAATTTTTTTACCCCTAACGGTAACGATATCCTTTTTTGGATTAATTTTATCACCTATGTGAGCAACGTGGCCGTTAATCTTAACCTTGCCCATTTCAATAAGCTCTTCACTTTTTCTGCGTGATGCAACGCCGCATTCAGCCATAAATTTCTGAAGTCGTACTTCGTTTTTGCCCGCCATAATATTTTACATCCTCGTCTGCCTCAATCGGCAGTCTTTCCACTAAATTTTCATTTGAATAAACATACACATATCCCAAAATGTCACCTGCTTTAACAGGGGCATACACAAAGGGACTGTGATATATTTCAAGCTTTAAATCAGAAAGTATATAATACTTTTTCTTATAGGACGCCGTAACGGTATTAACACTTGCTCCTACAATATTGATATTTACAGTATCGGAAATTTCATACTCATTATACTTTTTTTCGCACTGATTAAGCAGATTGATATGGTCATTCCAATCATCAGGGGCGCAAAGTGTAACGCAAATCAGCTTGTTGCCGTAATAATTTTCCGCCGAAACAAGGCATCTGCCTGCTTTTTCGGTATATCCGGTTTTAACACCGAAAATGCTTTCGTCCATTGCAAGCAATCGGTTGTGATTATACACTGTGACCTCTTTACCGCTTATGGTGATTTTTGCACTTTGCATAGAAACAATTTTGCAAAAAGCTTCGTTGTCAACGGCAGCGGCAGTAAGGATTGCCATATCATATGCAGTTGAGTGATGGCCTCCCTCATCAAGACCTGACGGTGTTACAAAATAAGTATTTCTCATACCTATTTCACCGGCACGCTTATTCATCAGGTCGGAAAACTCCTTAAGTCCCCCTGCAAGATGATATGCAACGGCATTTGCCGAATCGTTACCGGATGTAAGCATCATACCCACAACAAGGTCATTAAGGGTAATTGTATCACTTTTCTTCAGACCTAATGATGAGCCCTCAGTCTGCAGCATTTCATCGGTTATTTTAACCGTTTCATCAAGCCTTCCGCTTTCAATAGCCAAAAGTGCCGTCATAATCTTTGTGGTGG
>CAMBQD010000091.1 GCA_945869905.1 uncultured Clostridia bacterium
GTAACAATAGGAAATAGTGTAACAAGTATAGGTGATGGTGCATTTCGTAATTGCAGCAGTTTAACAAGCGTAACAATACCAAATGGTGTAACAAGTATTGGAGATTATGCATTTGAATATTGTTCAAGATTAACAAGCGTAACAATACCAAATAGTGTAACAAGTATAAGTGATAGTGCATTTTATTATTGTTCAAACTTAACAAGCATAGCAATACCAAATAGTGTAATAAGTATAGGTGATAGTGCATTTTATCGTTGCGGCAGTTTAACAGATGTATACTACGCAGGAACAAAAGAACAGTGGAATAGTATTTCTATAGATTATAGTAATGAGTGCCTTACTAATGCAACTATTCACTATAATCACTACAAGCATATTTATTCCGATGTTATAACTCCACCAAGCTGTACAGCACAGGGCTACACAACTCTTACCTGTACAAAATGCGACTATAGCTATCAAACAGATTACACTGACGCCTTAGGTCACGATTTAGTTAAGACTGCAGACGCAGTAAATCCAACCTGCTTCAGCGTTGGTTGGACTGCAGGATACAAATGCTCACGTTGTGATCACGAGGTTAGACAGGAAAAAATTTCTAAGATTGCCCACACATATGACAGTGGTAAGGTAACAAAAAGTGCGACCTGTACCTCAACAGGAGTAAAGACATATACTTGTACTGTATGTGGCGATACAAAAACAGAGGCAATTCCAAAGACGGCTCACAAATACGATGCAGGCAAGGTGACAAAGGCAGCAAACTGCAAAGCAACAGGCGTTAAAACATATACCTGTACGGTATGTGGTGCAACAAAGACTGAAACTATTGCAAAGAAAGCACATACATACAAAAACTATGTAACCAAAGCAACATTAACTGCTAATGGTAAGATAGTTAATAAGTGTTCAGTATGTGGAGTAGTTAAGTCAACAACTGCAATTCCTTTGGTAAAAACAGTTACAATTTCTGCAACAAATTATACCTACGACGGTAAGGTAAAAACACCTGCTGTAACAGTAAAGGACAGCAAGGGTAAGATACTTCGCAAGGGTACAGACTACGATGTAACCTACTCAAGTGGCAGAAAGAATGTTGGCAAGTACGCTGTAAAGATTACTCTTAAAGGCAACTATTATGGTACAAAAACTCTGTACTTTAATATCAATCCAAAGGGTACAACAATAGCAAAGCTTACACCAAAATCAAAATCATTTACAGTACAGTGGAATAAGCAGACAAACCAGACCACAGGCTATCAAATTCAGTACAGTGTATATAGTAATTTCAAAAGTGTAAAGACAATCACAATGTCCAAGAATACATATTATGCAAAGAGCATAACAGGCTTGGCAGGCAACAAGAGATACTATGTGCGTGTTCGTACCTACAAAACAGTAAAATTTAACGGCAAGAATTACAACCTCTACTCACCGTGGTCAAGCGCAAAATACACAACTACAAAGAAATAAGCAACAAAAAAAGAAGTACTGATTTTCAGCACTTCTTTTTATTGTATTTGTTATGCCATAAAGCTGCGGATAACTGCCTCGCAGTCCTTTTCGTCCATAATCTTCGGTACAGGATAAAGAGGGTTACCCTCCTTAAGAGCACGTGCAACAAGAGTAGGAATATCCTCTTCCTTGATAAAGTCAAACTTATCCGGAATATTCATATTCCTGTTGAGAGTTCTGATGGCGTCAATAAACGCCTTGCCCTTACCTGCTGTGTCAAGACCTTCGCCTATACCGACAATATCAGCCAGCTTAGCAAGCTGAGGATATGCGGCATCTGCATAGTAATCAAGAACATACGGAAGAATTACTGCATTGGCAAGTCCGTGAGGTGTACCGTAAAGGCCGCCCAAATTATGAGCAATTGCGTGAACATATCCGACATAAGCGTGTGTAAATGCACGTCCTGCAAGATATGAGCCCTTAAGCATATTTCCTCTTGCCTGAAGATTCTTTCCGTCATTATATGCTGTTTCGATATTGTCAAAAATCAGCTTTGTAGCCTCTTCTGCTTCACGAATAGTGTCCTTAGTGTTACTTCTGCCGATATAAGCCTCAACTGCGTGAGTGAGTGCGTCCATACCGGTGGTGGAAGTAATGTGGGGCGGAAGACCTACTGTTAATTCAGGGTCAAGCACCGCATACTTGGGACGAAGACAGGTATCATTGATAGCATTCTTCTCGTGAGTTTCAGGGTCAGTTACAACTGCTGCCACTGTGGTTTCAGAGCCTGTGCCTGCTGTTGTGGGAACGGCAAAGAACGGCGGAAGCTGTTTATGTACCTTAAGCTGACCGCGCATACTGCGTACAGTCTGATTTGGCTTAACAACTCTTGCACCTGCTGCCTTTGCACAGTCCATAGGTGAGCCGCCGCCGAAAGCGATAATACCTTGACAGCTGTTTTTGATGTACATATCCTTACAATCCTCGATGTTAGGAATTGTTGGGTTAGGCTGTACACCGTCAAATACAACATACTCAATGCCAACCTCTTCAAGCTTCTCAAACATTGGGTCAAGAAGATGAAGACTCATAAGACCTTTATCGGTAACAACTAATACCTTGTCGATACCCTTGCCTTTAATGAACTCGGGGAGCTTGAGAATACTGCCGGCGCCTTCAAGAAGCTGAGGCTCAGACCAATCCATAAAGCACATAGCAAGCTTAAAAACTCTTTGGTAAATACGATACCAGCATTTTTTAAGTGTCCAGAGCATCTTTGTTCCTCCTTTTCATAATATTTCCTTTATATTGTACCTTTTTGGCGTATGTTTTTCAAGTCTTTTAGTAAAATAGTCTTTTAAAAAAAGGCAGTTTATGTTATCATTATATATAACAAGTAACAGGAGTTGATAATATGGAGAATGAAAAGGTAATCTTTTGCGGGAATAACGAACAGTATTTGCCAAAGGAACTCACTGAGCAAAGCAACGAATCAAACGGCGGAACGGCTTTTCGTATACCCAGCCTGATAAAAGCAGGGAATACGCTTATCGCCGCCATTGACAAGCAGACCTGCGGTGCTGACTGGGGATTTATTGAGCTGGCAATACGCACCAGTGATGACGGTGGTGAAACCTGGTCGGATATTCGTACCATAGCCACTCCTCCTGCAAGGGAAACAAGAATGACTGACGAATGCTATGCCTCCGCATTTTTTATTGACCCCTGTATGGCTATTGCACCCAACGGCGATGTTATTATGATAGTGGATTTTTATCCGGAATGTAAGGGACTGCACAATCGTCGTCTTTTAGATAAGAAAAAGGCGCCGTATTCTATGCACAATAACAAAATGTATCCCGTTATTTATGACCGCGACTGCAGATTTTATCTTGTAACCGAGGGCGGTGTGGTGCTTGATAACAAGTATAACGAAACCGATTATAGGGTTACGGATTGGAAGGGCTCACTTTATAAGGGCGAAGAATATGTGGGCAATATTTATCTCAACGGTAAGACCGGCAAAAACGAGGCTGGCGCCGTTACCACCTTCGGCGCTCCGTTAAAAGCACCTAAGAGAAATTATGTATTTATGCTTAGGAGCACCGACAACGGTAAAACCTGGTCGGACCCTGTTGATATTACAGGTGATTTCCTGACGAAAACCGACGGAACATTCATTGGTGTTGCCCCCGGAGTAGGCTTAACAACACAGGACGGCAGAATAATTATGCCCCTTTACGTTGATAAAAAGGAAACCGTGTCTATCTACAGCGTGGATAACGGTGAAACCTGGCACAGAATGACTCGGCAGCCCTATGCCTGCAATGTTGACGAATGGCAGGCAATACAATCACCGGACGGTGTTGTGCTGGGACTCGGCAGACAAAAAATGTACGGAAAAACACCAATGTCAATTTCCCACGATAACGGTAAGCATTGGCTTAAAGCAAAGCCAACAGCCATCTATGCACCCAAGTGCCAAAAGAGCGTTATAAGTATCGGCAATTATGTTTTCTGCTCCCACGCATCCGAAAGGCAGAGAGCAAACGGTGTAATCACCGTCGGCAGATTTAAGCGTGTTAAAGGGCAGACAGTGGGTATAGATTGGTATTCCGAGGTGGAGATAAATAAAGGGTTCTTTGCATATTCCTGTCTGACGCAGATTGACGAGGACCATATCGGCGTTTTATATGAGGCACAGCCCAGCTCGTACATATGCTTTAAGAAATATAAAATATCGGATTTGATATAGAAAAAAGGGAGCAAAAGCTCCCTTTTGTTTGTATTATAAAAGCTTTTCAAGTCCATCGGTGGAGTATTCTTCACCGGCGCGTTTTTTGTTTAGCTCAGTCATAAGCTTTGAAACATTTTTTCTCGTCATTGGATAAAGAAACAGTGCAATGATTGATATTGCAAGAAATGCCGCAGGAATAACCGTTGAAATATTTTCCATACCGTCTATGATATGAGGGTCGGTTACAACGGTGATAAGTGATTCCTTGCCTGCGGTATCCTTTGACGCGTCATAGCCGTAGGTTGAAAGCAGCTGACCTGCCAGCAAAATACCGAATGCCGAGCCGAATTTTTGAATGAGCTGCGGAAGTGCCGTAATAATTGATTCATGCCTTTCACCTGTCTTAAACTCGTCAAGCTCCACAAGGTCATAGCCCATTGAATAAAAGAAGGTCCAAAATGTACCTGCTCCCATACCAAGCAAAGCGGCACACACAATTGTCATTATTTTAAATCCGCCAACCGTTAGGTCAAGACCGATAATTTTTGCAATAATTTCACCAACCATAGTTATAGTTAGGAAAATAAGGCTGGCAGTTCTTCTGTCCGTTTTTTCTGCAATCTTTTCCACTATCGGCACAACAATTGCCATTGACACAACCATGGATATGATAACATATACAATACCTGTGTCATAATCAATGCCAATGCAGTCAACCACCATATAGGTAAGGTTTGACTGTATCATTGATGATGCAGTAAGAAAGAAAAATACAAAAATAAGGAAAAATTTTGCAGGCTTCATCCTTAGAATTTCACCAAAGGATTTAAATGTATCCTTTACAGTGATTTTGCCTGC
>CAMBQD010000092.1 GCA_945869905.1 uncultured Clostridia bacterium
GAGGTTACGAATTTTTCACGTTCCCTGTGGTTTGTCAAAAAGCCCTTTGCCTCCAGAGATACGATTTTTCCGTCGCCCATTGATACGCCTACCTTGATTAAATCACTGTAGTAAATAACATTGCCTTCGGTGTAAGCAAAATTAATTACGCAGATATTGTTATCGGTCATATAATAGGTTTCCTTCATATTTTCATAGCCTAATTTTTCCAAATAGCTTTTTGCAATGTTAACGGCATTTTTATCAGTGATTGCCGATTGAGTGATTTTTCCGCCGTAAAGCATATATGCCACATAGCCGCCGGATTTTGTTATGCCCACGGTTTTTTGACCGTAGGTGAAAACATAGCAGGGGATTTTTCCGTCCTCCTCAGAGGAAAAATTAACCTGGTCTGCTGAGCAGTTCATTGCATATGCCGCAGTATCTCTTGCCTCTTCCTTGGTGTAGGTGTCCTTGTTTTTCAGCATTTCGGGCTCACGGTTCAGCACGGCGTCTGCAAAGGGTCCGTCATAAAGCAGGGTGGGATAATCCTTAAATGCTGTTTCTGCGTTATCCATATCGTTTGTCAGAGCATTAACATTAACGTTGTTATTATTTTTTACATTGCTTGAAGTAATGCGTCCTCCGTTATTGCAGGTGGAAACCATGGCGGAAATAGAGTCGTTTAACTGCTGGGCATAGGATAAGAGAGTGGAAAGATTTTTATGCTCCTCATCACTTATCTTTTTACCGGATGCCGCCTTTTGTGCGATATATGCCGCATAGTCGCCTGCCTGACTGATAAATTTGTAGGTGGCGCTTAAATTCATTTGCCCAACAGGCAAGCGAGACAGGGCACCCTTTGCCTCGTTACATTCTGAATACAGGTCTGAGCTTATTTCAATAAGCATTTTATCGGAATTTGAATAAATGCTTTTTGTTAAATTCGTTTCAATTGAGTCCATTGTTTCGGATAATTCGTTAAGGCTTTGCTGATAATTGTTCTCAAGCGCCGCCTGATAATTTGCCGCGTTATTCATATTCATAATTGCAAAGCCTGCAAGAATTACTACCACTGCAATTGAATATGAAAACAGCCTGATGTATCCTCTTTTTGTCATAAACATTACCTCCGTTAACTATTTTTTACCGAAAAATAAAAAAACATTCAAAAAAATATTTAATTGTTGATTTATATATGTTACAATAATACCAATTGTTATTATGGAGTAGTATGTTATGACGAAGGTTGACGGAAAGAAGAGAATAGTAGTTAAGGTGGGCACCTCTACCCTTACGCACCAAACCGGTAAAACCAATATTGCCAGAATGGCAAAGCTGGTGTCGGTTTTGTCTGATTTAAAAAATGAGGGCCACGAAATAGTTTTGGTATCAAGCGGTGCCGTTGGAATAGGTGCGGCAAAGCTTGGATTTTCCGCAAAGCCAAAAACAACAAAGGGCTTGCAGGCTTCTGCCGCAGTGGGGCAGTGTGAGCTGATGTTTTTGTATGATAAGCTGTTTTCCGAATACGGTGTTGTTGTAAGTCAGCTTTTGTTTACCGCCGACACTCTTGAAAATCAGCTTGAAAAAGGGCATTTGCTGGATACCTTTAATCAGCTTTTGGAATATGACGCTCTGCCCATTGTCAACGAAAATGACTCGGTTTATGTTGAGGAGCTTTTGAACGGTGATAACGATTGCCTGAGTGCAAATGTTGCCGAGCTTATCGATGCAGATTTGCTGATACTTTTAACCGATACTGACGGCCTTTATGACGATAATCCCAATAAAAATAAAAATGCAAAGTTGATTTCACAGGTTGATGAAATTACCAATAAAATCTTTGCCATTGCAGGAGATGCAGGAGAAAAGGGAACAGGTGGCTTTGCTACAAAAATCAAGGCTGCAAAAATTGCTACGGATGCCGGCATACCGGTAATAGTTATGAATGGAGAAAAGCCTACGTCAATATATAAGGTATTGCAGGGTGAAAGCATAGGTACATATTTTACGGCAAAGGGTGAGTGAGATGTTAGAACAATTAGGCATAAATGCAAAAAAAGCGGCAGGCGTATTAACCACCGCAAGCACAAATCAAAAAAACAAGGCACTTGAAGAAATAGCCCTTGCACTTATCGAAAACGCAGACGAAATAATTGAGCAAAATAAAATTGATTTGGAAAATGGCAGAAAAGCAGGACTGAATGACGGCCTGCTGGACAGGCTTATGCTGGATAAAGATAGGATAAAAAGTATTGCCGACGGATGTATTCAGGTGTCAAGGCTTGATGACCCCTGCGGTAAGGTCCTTGAGGAAATCACACGTCCCAATGGGCTTAAAATACAAAAGATATCCTGCCCAATGGGCGTTATAGGAATTATTTATGAGGCACGTCCCAATGTTACGGCTGATGCCGCCGCACTGTGTCTTAAAAGCGGAAATGCGGTTATTCTGCGGGGCGGCAAGGAGGCAATTAATTCCAACATTGCAATAGCAGAGACTATGCGCAGTGCAGTTGAAAGGACAGGTTTGCCAAAGGACGCAATACAGCTTGTGACTGATACAAGCCGCGACTCATCAACAGAGCTTATGAAAATGAAGGGCACACTTGACTGCCTTATCCCCAGAGGCGGTAAGGCGCTTATTCAGGCTGTTGTTGAAAATTCCACTGTGCCTGTAATTGAAACAGGCTCAGGCAACTGCCATATTTATGTGGATGACGAGGCAGATATAAATATGGCGGCAGAGATAATATTTAATGCAAAGACACAGCGCATCAGCGTGTGCAATGCCTGTGAAAGTCTTGTAATTCACAGTGGAATTATTGACAGGGCACTGCCCGTAATTAAAGCAAGGCTTGACGAGAAAAATGTAATTATCAAAGGCGATGAGCGTGCAAGAGCCGTATGTCCCGATATTGAGACGGCTACAGAGCTTGATTATGCAACGGAGTATCTTGATTACATTATCAGCGTGAAAACCGTTGACAGTCTTGATGAAGCAATTGAGCATATTAACAAAAATTCAACCGGTCATTCTGAGACTATTATTACCGAAAATGCCCAAAAGGCAAAAATATTTATGAGCAGGATTGACTCCTCCTCCGTTTACCATAATGCGTCAACCCGCTTTACAGACGGCGGTGAATTCGGACTGGGTGCCGAGATAGGCATTTCCACACAAAAGCTTCACGCAAGAGGGCCTATGGGACTTGCTCAGCTTACAACAACAAAGTATTTAATTTTCGGAAACGGACAGGTTAGATAAATAAATGGATGATAAGGAAAGAGCAGAATTAAGAAAAAAAAGACAGAGGGCAGGCAGAAGAAAACAGGCAGGGAAAAACTTTTTGATTTTCCTTTCTATTCTTATCTTAGCTGTTGCCGCCTTTCTTATTACAATGAAGCTGTGCGACCCTGATTTTAAAATTTCAAGTCTTATTCCGCAGGAAAAGGCACAGCAGGTTGCGGCGTTTGTTAAAGAGGATATTTTTAAGCAGACAACAACCACCACAACCACTCAAACCACAACTAAACCAACCACCACAAGACCTAAGAATTATGATTATACCTCCTTTGATGAGTTTGCTTTTGATACCTCCCTTCAGGGAAATCAGCTTGGTAATCTGCTAAACAAATCAAAGGGTGCGGTAACCTACAGCTCCTCGTATATTTACTACAGTATTGCAGGCCGGGGGCTTTACAGGTTTGAGCCTAATTCCGAAACATACACAAAGCTTGTGGTAAACAATTATAATTTTACCTGCTTAAATGTTTTGGGCGATTATATTTATATGGTGGATACAGACAGCCATAAGCTTAAAAAAGCACAGATTATAGGCGGAGACACAGTAAATCTTGCGGACAATATTTCCTTTGCTTATCTTTATAACGATAAGATTTACTATGTGGGTACGGATAATACCGTTGGGTATATATCTCTTGACGGCAGTGAAAAAACAGTGCTCTATCAGGCGGAGGCAGGTAAAAGGGTAAGCTTTTCAGGCATCTCTCTTTCAAGAGTGTTCTTTACCGTATATGATGAGGTTGCAAAATATTATGAGTATATTACTGTGGATATAAATGATAAGTCTGACAGAAGATACTTTATGAACGATACAAAAAATGATGAAATACTTAATATTCAGCTTGAATGCGGTTATTTCTATTATTACAAAAAGCAGTCGGACAATACCTATGATCTGTGCAGGCAGAAATTCGGCTCACAGCAGGTTGTTACATTAATTGAGGAATGTTCACTTACGGATTATCCTGTTGTTTATGCAAACAGGCTTTATTATTCGGCAGTTAAGGGCTCCGTAATTCAGGCAAGGGAATATAATATGAATTCAAGGGCTGATAAGCTTATGGTTTATCAGTCAAATCCAAATGATATCAATTCAATCGGTGTGGGATACGGCTATCAGTATGTGTTCCTCTTTGGCAGTAGCCAAGGACTGTACAGAGGAAGCTGTATTTACACCTCCTCCTCAAGAGATAACACGATTTATTTTGAAAACGGTAAATGGCAGTATTAATTCAAGGAGTATAAGGAATGGACAAATATAAAAAGCTGGCATCAAATACAATAATATTTGCAATCGGCACTTTTTCATCAAAGGTGCTGTCATTCCTTTTAATGCCCTTTGTTACACGAATGATGAGCACAGGCGATTACGGCTCTGCGGACCTTGTTCAGCAGACGGTAAATGTGCTTATTCCGATAGTAACCCTGCAGGTAAACAGTGCGGCACTGCGCTTTGCACTTGATAAGGCAAAGAACAAGGCAGATGTGCTTACTGTGGGAATAAGGACAACGCTCATTGGATTTATTGTATTTTTGTTATTTGCTTATCCTATCAGCCTTATAAGTATTAACGATTTTAAGCTGGGGGATTACATTATACTGATATATGTGTTTGTGCTTATATCGGGATTCAGACAGCTTTGTCAGCAGTTTGTCCGCGGCAGCGGTCACGTTAAGCTTTTTGCAATTGACGGTATTATTGCCACGGCAACAACGCTTTTGTTT
>CAMBQD010000093.1 GCA_945869905.1 uncultured Clostridia bacterium
TGTGGCCCTTCAGCACTCTCGGCTGGCCTGATAACACAGAGGAGCTTAAATATTTCTATCCCACAAATACCTTGGTAACAGGATATGACATCATCTTCTTCTGGGTTGCAAGAATGATTTTTTCTGCTGTTGAGCATACGGATAATGTTCCCTTTGACACTGTATTAATTCACGGTCTTGTTCGTGACGCTCAGGGCAGAAAAATGAGTAAGTCCCTGGGCAACGGTATTGACCCTCTTGAAATTATTGATGAGTACGGTGCAGACGCCCTTAGGTTTACTCTTGCCACCGGTAATTCACCGGGTAATGATATGCGCTTTTCCGATGATAAGGTTAAGGCGTCACGTAACTTTGCAAATAAGCTTTGGAATGCCGCAAGGTTTGTTCTTATGTATCTTACAGATGATTTTAAATATGACGGTCTGCCTACTGATTTGGCAATTGAGGACAAGTGGATTGTTTCAAAGGTAAATACTCTTGCAAAAGATGTTACGGATAATCTTGAAAGGTTTGAGCTGGGTATTGCCATTCAAAAGCTTTATGACTTTATCTGGGATGTTTTCTGCGATTGGTATATTGAGATAGCAAAAATCAGACTTCAGGGCGATGATGATAAAGCAAAGGATACGGCAAAGGCTGTATTGGTTTACGTTCTCACTGATATTCTTAAGCTGCTTCACCCATTTATGCCCTTCATCACTGAGGAAATTTATCAGGCAATTCCCCACAGTGAAGAATCAATTATGATTTCAAGGTGGGTTGAGTATGACGAGGCTCTTTCCTTCTCAGCCGATGAGGCGGAAATGGAAAGAATTATGAAGGCAATCCGTGCTATCCGTAACAGACGTGCGGAGATGAACATTCCACCCAGCAGAAAGGCAACTGTTTATGTTGAAACCGCTTTTGGCGAAACCTTTGCAATGGGCACTGAGTTTATAAAACGCCTTGCATCTGCCAATGATGTTGTTATCGGTGACAGCTTTGATGAGCTTGGTAATACAGTTACAATCATTACAGATGATGCAAAAATATATATTCCTATGGGCGATTTAGTTGATTTTGAGGCTGAAAGAAAGCGCCTTGAAAAGGAGCTTGCTCAGGCACAGGATAAGCTTGATTTTATAAATAAAAAGCTAAATAATCCCGGCTTTGTCAATAAAGCACCTGAAAAGGTGGTTGCTCAAAACAGGGAGGACGCCGCAAGGCTTGAGGAAAAAATCGCAAACATTAAAAATTCTATTGAAGCATTATGACCTATAAAGAAGCGTTAGATGTACTGATAAAAAAGCAAAGTCTCGGCATTAAGCCGGGGCTTACCCGTATTAATGATTTGCTTAAGGATATGGGTAATCCTCAGGATAATTTAAGGATAGTCCATATTGCAGGCACAAACGGCAAGGGGACAGTTGCTTATACTGTTGCCGATGCACTTTCAAAAAACGGATGCAGGGTTGGTTTATTTACATCACCTTGGGTTATTGACTATCGTGAGCAAATACAGATTAACGGAAAATTTATTCCTGAAAAGGTGTTAGCCGATTACGTTTGGCAGTATAAGGATTATGATGTTACGGAATTTGAATTACTCACTGCAATAATGTACAAATATTTTTCTGATGAAAAGGTTGATTATGCGATTGTTGAATGCGGTATGGGCGGTCTTGAGGATGCAACAAATGTTGAGAAAAATAATTTGTCCGTAATAACATCAATTTCACTTGACCATACAAATTTTCTGGGAAATACTATTGAGGATATTGCACGTCATAAGGCAGGTATAATAAGGGAAAATTCCACCTGTGTCTTATATCCCAATCCTTCTGTTGAGCATATTTTTGAAAAAATATGCAGAGTGAAAAATACAAGGCTGATTAAGGTTGAAGAGATTATTGAAAATGATTATTTTACAAATAATCTTGCCACTGCAGATGCAGTACTGTGTGTGCTTGGTTATAATACAGGAGTAACTATTGCACGTCCGCCTGCAAGATGTGAAATCATCAATGACGTGTTTATTGACGGCGGTCATAATCCCGCGGCAGCACAGGCTATGATAAGCACTCCTCCATATCTTAAGGATGAGGTTGCTGTTATAGGAATGCTTGCAGATAAGGATGTGGACAGGTATTTGTCAATTGTTGCGCCGCACTGTAAAAAAATTATCACTGTTACTCCCAATAATCCCCGTGCAATGCACGCAGATAGCTTAAAGGATGTTGCAGATAAATACTGTGATAATGTTGTTGCCTTTGAAAGTGTTCACAAGGCAGTGACTCAAAAGGATGTTACTCTTATTTGCGGTTCCTTTTTCCTTGCACGCGATGCAAGAAAAATATTGTTAAATAATTAAAATCAAATACAAAATACGATAAAATATTTAATACCAATCTGCTAATATTGTTGCAGATTGGTATTTTTATTTGGAGTGAAAAAAGATGAATGTTACCGTTGAAGCCAGCGGCAGTATTGTAATTGCCTACCTGATTGGCGAAATTGACCACCACACAGCCGCAGACGTGAGAGAAAAGATTGATAATACAATTATGTTCAAAAAGCCAAATCACCTTATACTTGATTTTAGGAATGTCACTTTTATGGATTCTTCAGGTATCGGACTTGTTATGGGCAGGTACAGACTGCTTCAAAGCATATATCCGACTGCAAGCCTTGAAATAAAAAATGTATCAGCACAGACTAAGAAAATTATGGAGCTTGCAGGTCTTGGAAGAATAGCAATAATAAAGGAGTTTAAAAATGAAAAAAATCAATGAATTTAAGCTGACTCTTGACAGTAAAAGCATTAATGAATCCTTTGCAAGAGTTGTGGTGTCGTCCTTTGTAACACCCCTTGACCCTACGGTTGAGGAAATTGCCGACCTTAAAACCGCCGTCAGCGAGGCAGTAACAAACTGCATTGTTCACGCATACAGGGATACCTGCGGCAAGATATACATATCAGGCTCAATAGATGAAAAGAGCAATGTAAAAATAATTATACGTGATAAGGGTTGCGGTATACCGGACGTAAATCAGGCAATGGCACCGCTTTTTACAACAGGCGGGGGCGACAGGGCAGGACTTGGCTTTACGGTTATGGAAAGCTTTTGCGATACGGTTAAGGTTAGGTCAAAGCAGGACAGGGGTACAACCGTAACACTTGTCAAAAAAATTGAAGGTAAGGCAAAATGGTAACTGATACCAGAGATGAAATGATTAGTAATAATATCGGCTTGGTACATTCAATTGCCAACCGTTTTAGAGGCAGGGGAGCGGATTATGACGATTTATTTCAAAGCGGATGTATCGGTCTAATAAAAGCAGTAGATAATTTTGACGAGTCAAAGGGCTTTGCCTTTTCAACCTACGCCGTGCCTGTGATAATGGGGGAAATTAAACGTATCTTTCGTGACGGCGGTGCGGTTAAGGTCAGCCGTTCACTTAAAGAAAAGGCAATCAAAGCACAGGCACTGAGGGATAAGTTCATAAACAGGGAATTAAGGGAGCCGACTGTATCGGAGCTTTCGGAAATGCTTGGCTGTTCTGCCGAAGAAACATCGGAAATATTAAACGTCATTTCTCCCACTGTATCTCTTAACTCCTGCGGTGAGGACGGAGAGAATACAATTGATATTCCTGTTGATGAAAGTGACGCACTTTTTGACAGATTGTCCGTTCATCAGTTAATGTCACATCTTGAAAAAACGGAACAGGAGATAATTTATTTGCGATACTATAAGGGCTGCACACAGGCTCAAACCGCAAAGCAGCTTGGCGTATCACAGGTGCAAATTTCACGAAAAGAAAAAAATATACTTCTCAAATTGAGAAAGATTATGGAATAAGCGGCTTGGAAAACCAAGCCGCTTTCTTATGCTGTTAGTATTCTACCTTCATAGGCTTTCCGCCGTTTTCTCTTGACTCATCTGCAAGGTATACACAAAGGTGTCCTGCAACGGAATCAAAAATTGAAGTACAGGCAAGGCTGGGCTTTTCACCCTTTATGAATTTTACAAAATCAGCAGTAAGCCTTTCATCACCTCCGCCGTGTCCGCCGTAGGCACCAACCATATCGCCTGTAACATTTAGGTCAACCTCTTCAATATCACATTCACCGTTATGAGCGTCAGGCGACGGATTTATTTTTGAAACATAAAATTTTGATTCCTCAAAATTGCCGTAAATTTCACCCTTGGTTCCGATTATATGTATTTTTCTCAGCGACTGTGATGAGCCGCCTACCATATTGTGAGTGCCCGTTGCACCATTTGCAAAATTAACAAGCACTGATTGGTGGTCAACCACATTGTTATCACATTTGTACATACATCTTGCATATGGGCTGTCACTTTTCATTAAAGCAATTTTATCCTCAATAGTTGGATTTTCAATGTCCTCAAGGGCGTCCCAAACATAAAACGCCCATCTGTCAGGGTGGTCAATGTAAAGACGCTTTGTTGAAAAATTACAGGTGTCAACAAGGGGGCAATCCTTCATACAAATTGTGCCGGCACCTTCTGGTGCATTTTCAGGCTTAAACTGGTATTTACTGCCGTAGGAAGAAATTGACACAGGCTTTGTTTCGCTCATAAACCACATCATAAGGTCAATATCGTGACAGCACTTTGCAAGCAGCATAGTAGTATGGCACTTGTCGGAATTAGCCCATTTACCCCTTATATAAGAGGTGGACAGATGATGGTATGAAACGTGCTCGGTAGTTTGTATATTAATAATATCACCGATTTCACCCTTTGAAACTCTCTCCTTTATTCCGTAATAAAATGGAGTATATCTGAGAACATGGCAAATCATAACCTTGGAGCTGTTTTTTCTTGCACATTCAACAAGCTCTCTCATTTCCTTTTCGTTTACTGCAAAGGGCTTTTCAAGGAGCATATCATATCCTGCATTTAACAGGGGAATTGCAGTTTCAATATGCTGTTCGTCCATGGTGCCGTTAATTATTGTATCGGCAAGCCTTCCTTTTTTTGCAAGCTCCTGT
>CAMBQD010000094.1 GCA_945869905.1 uncultured Clostridia bacterium
GAAATATCGGCGAGGGCGAAATTGTTGAGGTTGGCGAAAGGCTCCTTGTAAAATCAGGACTTCTTAAAACACGTGTTAAGCTGTCGGATATTATGCTCCTTGATAAGCCTAAGGAAAAACCAAGGACGGCTTCACACAATGTTTACCGTGCCTCCTCACGTGCCGACGCAGACGTTAAAACGGAAATTGACCTTAGGGGTGAAACCGTTGATGAGGCAATAGGCGAGCTGGGACTGTTTATTGACAAATGCGTTTTGAATAATATTGAGGAAATACGCATTATTCACGGTAAGGGTACAGGGGCGTTAAGGGGTGCCGTAACCGATTATCTTAAAACACATCCTAATATCTCCGAATATCGCCTTGGCAAATACGGCGAGGGAGAAAACGGAGTAACTATAGCCAAAGTTAAATAGATAAATAAAAAGCATTTCGGAATTTTATTTTCCGAAATGCTTTTTTATACAAATATAAAATGTATCAGCAGCATATATCCTATTGTACCCACCGCTATGCTCAGCAGTGTGTTGCGTTTCCAAATATGCACTGCCGCTGTTGCCGCCGACGCAATTAAGCCCGGTAATATAATGTTTATATCACCGTTTGTAAAATCCTTTAAGCAGTACACAATCAAAACACCGATTATTGCAGCAGGTAATATATTACCCAAATATCTTATAAATTTCGGGACTTCCTTTTTTCCGCCGAATAATGCAAAGGGGAAAAGCCTTGTGGCAAAGGTGCATATTGCGGCAACAAGAATTATTATAACAGATTTTTCAGTTGTCAGAGGCATTGCCTTCTACCTCCTTAATCCTGCTTAAATACGGCCTTGCCGCCGATAAAACAGCCACCGTAATAACCAAAGCCGGCAAGAGAAAATTCTCTGCACCGAAAATAATCAGGCATATTACGGCACATATTATGCCGATAAAGCCTACTGATTTTTCTCTGCCCCTTTGCCCTCTTACCAAATCAATGAATATAACTATGAACAGTGCCGTCATTGAAAAATCAATACCGGTAAAATCAATAGGTATAATCTGTCCTGCGAGGGAGCCTATCACTGAGCCGATTATCCAGTAAATATGGTCAAATAAGCCAATTAAATACCTTGCCTTTGGTTCATCAACCTTGTCCGGCACGGTTGAAAAGGATGTGTTTACGGAATAGGTTTCATCTGTCAGGGTGAATATCATAAAGGGATAACGCCAGCCGCCCTTTTTGAATTTTTCAATAAAGGACAAGCCGTAAAACATATGCCTTGAATTGATAAACAGCGTCATAACCGCAACTGTCGGTATCGCCGCACCGCTTGACAAAAGCGAAACAAGTAAAAACTGACCGGAGCCAGCATATACCACCAACGATATAAAAATTGCCCATATGAAATTGTAGCCTGCCTCGTAAAGCATTATGCCAAAGGCAGAGCCCAAGAACAAATAGCCAAACAGTACAGGCAGTGATTTTTCCACAGCAAACCTAAAGGTTGCCTTATTACTCTTTTTCATTTTCCCTCTCTGTGTATGTAAACGCTTCATTGCCTACAGTATCATAACCAATGTGCCTGCGGCTAATAATACAGTTCCTATAACGGATTTTACGGTGAATTTTTCGTGTAGGAAAATAAATGCAAATATCAGTGTAAACACAACGCTCAGCTTATCAATAGGCACAACCTTTGAAACGTCGCCGATTTGCAGAGCCTTGTAATAGCAAAGCCACGACAAGCCTGTTGCAACTCCGGATAAAATCAAAAATATCCAGCTTTTTTTGCTGATGTCCGTCAGACCGCCCTGTGCGTTGGTGATAAAAACCATTGCCCACGCCATAATGACCACAACAACCGTTCTTATAGCCGTGCCAAGATTTGAATCAACTTTTTCAATTCCCACCTTTGCAAGTATTGATGTTGCGGCGGCAAATAAAGATGATAAAAGGGCAAACACTATCCACATAATACTCCCTCTATTCCTTTTGTTATCACTTTTCATATCAATGCACCTGTAAATTTATTGCCAATACATTATATATAAGTATTTGAAATATTGCAATATTTTGGTAAAAAATTTATTAATTCCACAATAATTTGTGTCAATACCTTTTGGCAAAATTTATTTTATTTTTTCTTTGATGTTTTACTTGACATATTCCTCTGCCTTTAGTATAATACCACTTGCTGTAAAGAATAATTACTTTACACTTGATTTTGAAGGGAGAGGTAGCTGTGGCAAAAAATCTGGAAATTCCTTTTTTGCTTGATTTTTACGGCGAAATGCTGACGGAAAAGCAGCGTACCTTTTTGGTTCATTATTATGAGGAGGACCTTTCCCTTTCCGAAATAGCGGAAAATGAGGGCATCACACGTCAGGGCGTACGTGATTCAATTAAGCGTGCGGAGGCTCAGCTCTTTGATATGGAGGAGCGTTTGGGGCTTGCAAAGCGCTTTAATGAAATGAAAAAGGGTATTGACGAAATAGTAGAATGTGCGGAGATTATCAATGAATATAATCTCAATCACACTCTTTCAATGGAGATTAACGACAGTGTTGCCCGTATAAAAACTCTTGCCTCTTTTCTTAAAGAGGGCTGATTAGGGGTTGATGATTTTTGGCATTTGAAGGCTTAAGCGAACGCTTAGAAAATTCATTTAAAAAATTACGCGCTAAGGGTAAATTAACAGAGGCTGATGTTAAAGAGGCAATGCGTGAGGTAAGGCTTGCACTTTTGGAGGCCGACGTTAACTATAAGGTAGCAAAGGAGTTTACCGCAAAGGTAACCGAAAGAGCCATCGGCGCCGATGTTATGGAGTCTCTTACTCCGGGTCAGATGGTTATTAAGATAGTTAATGAGGAGCTTACAGCCCTTATGGGTGGCAATGAGGCTCGTTTGGCTATTGCAAATCATCCGCCAACCATCGTGATGATGTGCGGACTTCAGGGTAGCGGTAAAACCACACATTCGGCAAAGCTTGCATTAAAATTAAAAAAAGAAGGTCACAGACCTTTGCTTGTTGCCTGTGACGTTTATCGTCCTGCGGCTATAAAGCAGCTGCAGGTTGTAGGCGAGCAGGTTGGCGTTCCCGTGTTTGAAATGGGCACGGAAAATCCTGTTAAAATCGCAGAGGAAGCAGTTAAGTTTGCAAAGGACCACGGCAACGATTATGTGTTCCTTGACACAGCGGGCAGACTTCACGTGGACGAACAGCTTATGGAGGAGCTGCAGAATATCCGCTCCACCGTTCATCCCCACGAAATACTTCTTGTTATTGATGCAATGACAGGTCAGGACGCAGTTAATGTTGCCAAAAGCTTTAATGAAGCCTTGGGTATCGACGGCGTTATTCTTACAAAGCTTGACGGTGATACTCGCGGCGGTGCGGCGCTTTCCGTAAGAGCCGTTACCGGCAAGCCCATAAAGTTTGTCGGTACAGGCGAAAAGCTTGACAACCTTGAAACCTTCCACCCGTCACGTATGGCGTCACGTATTTTAGGTATGGGCGACGTGCTTTCCTTTATTGAAAGGGCAGAGCAATCCCTTGACGAAAAGAAGGCGGCAGAGCTTGAGAAAAAGCTTGCAAAAAACAAATTTGACCTTAATGATTTGCTTGACCAGTTTGACCAAATTGAGCGTATGGGCAGCATTAAGGACACAATAAAAATGATTCCCGGTATCGGCAGTAAAATCAAGGATGAGGATATTGACGAGGGAGCATTTAATAAATTTAAAGCCATAATCTATTCAATGACTAAGCAGGAGAGGGAGCATCCCGATATCATTAATCCGTCACGCAAGCGCAGAATTGCGGCAGGCTGCGGTATGAAGGTTGAGGATGTTAACAAGCTCCTTGCACAGTTTAAGCAGATGCAGAAGATGATGAAGCAGTTCGGCGGAAAAGGCGGTCCCAAGATGAGCAAAAAGATGCGCCGAATGATGCAGGCAAATCCGCAGATGGCAGAAAAAATGATGGGCAAAATGGGCGGCGGCTCAAATCCCTTCGGCTTTTAAATTCAGTAAATAAACCAATTTGGTTTTAATAAATAAAAATGTTTTATATTTTGGAGGTAATTAAAATGGCAGTAAAAATCAGACTTCGCCGTATGGGCGCAAAGAAGGCACCATTCTATCGTGTAGTAGTTGCAGATTCAAGATACCCACGTGACGGTCGTTTCATTGAGGAAATCGGCACATATAACACAATGGTTGACCCGGCTGAAATTAAGATTGACGCTGAGAAGGCTAAAAAATGGATTTCAAACGGTGCACAGCCAACTGATACAGTTAAGAGCATTCTTAAAAAAGAAGGCATCCTTTAATCTTTGATTTTATTATACAAAGCTTAACAGGAGGTGTTTTCTTTGAAAGATTTGTTAATTTCCATAACAAAGGGATTGGTTGATAATCCTGATAAGGTTTCTGTTGATGTTAGCGAACCTAACGAAGAGGGCGTAACTGTTTACCATCTTCACGTTGCTGAGGATGATATGGGCAGAGTTATCGGTAAGCAGGGCAGAATTGCCAAGGCAATCCGTGTTGTTATGCGTGCAGCAGCAACAAGAAATGATGCTAAAATATCTGTAGAAATTGACTAATAACAAAAAAACAAAAAGCCGCTTTTCAGCGGCTTTTGTTTTTTAGAGAAAAGTGAAAATGTAAAAGTGAAAATGTAAAAGTGAAAAGTTAAGATGACAAAAAGAAAAAGTCGCAACTGCGACTTTTCTTTTTGGTGGAGCATAGGGGACTTGACGTATGCGCGGCTACGCCTTGCATACTGATGGCTCGGCGACCGTTGCTTTGCAACAGTACCCGCCTCACCGCTCTTCGCTAAAAACAGTTCACTGAACTGTTTTCTTAACGCTCAGACCCTCTCGGGTTCAAGTCCCCTTACATAATAAAAACCGAAACAACACCTAAAGGTGCCATTTCGGTTT
>CAMBQD010000095.1 GCA_945869905.1 uncultured Clostridia bacterium
GGCCTGCACCGTTTTGGAAGAATACAAGTGTGAACATTGACATCAATGTGTAAATGCCCGACCTGCCGAATGCGCCAACGGTAAAGCACACACGCTCTTTCATTGTTAAATACTTTTTCTGTTCTGCCATTTACTTTCTCCTTTTAATTATTGCCGGAAGAATTACAGGAGCCTCCTCCTGCGCAAGTTCCATCTGCTTTAACAATAAGTATTTCATCTCTTCTCTCACATGGCTGTACTTGGGGTCCTTAATGAGATTTACCTTCTCATTGGGGTCCTTTTCCAAATCATAAAGATAATTTTCAAAATATACCTTTGATTTGTGGTGAACATAGCCTGTGATAGCCCAGTCACGTACCTCATACTTAAATCTGTCAGTTCTGATTGCACGTGAGTTTGATGCCTCACTTATCTGCATAAAAACACAATCCCTTTTCTTATCCGGATTATTGATTTGCTGCGTCAAATCAACACCCATATAAGTGCTTGGAATCGGTATACCAGCCATAGATAAAAGGGTAGGAGGAATATCAATAAGTGAGGAAAGCCTTGTTTCCCTCTTGCCTCCTTCAAATCCGCCGCCCTTGATGATAAGCGGTGTGTGCGTAGCACTTTCATGACAGCTGCGCTTGTATTCCGGGTTTCTTGTTTTAAAATGACTGCCGTGGTCTGAGGTGTAAATGATGATTGTGTCGTCATAAATACCTAAGTCCTTAAGCTTTTGAACAAGTCTGCCCACGTTGTAGTCAAGTCTGTTGATAGCAGAAATGTAATCGGGATACATTTCCTTGTAGTCACCCTTAAGGAAGGTTAAATCGTCAGGGAGCGGATAATCCTTGTAGTTGTCAACTGTTTCCTTATAGCCTTCATATGTATGATGGTCATTTTGATGATGCGGCTCAAGCTGGCTGACAAACATAAAGAAAGGCTTATCCTTGTCACAGTTATCGAGATATTCAAGGGCATAGTCATTAATGCAGTCCGCTCTGTAGCCCTTAAATTCAAGCTTGTTGCCCTCACCGTCAAACACATATCCGTCATAGCCGTGGGAGGTAAACTCCAATACGTCGGCGGCTCTCCAATACTGATACTCGCCCTGCTTTTCCTTTGGTACAGGAGTGCTCTCACAGTGAAGTCCTATACCGGGAAGTCTGTCTGATGCCAAATGCCATTTGCCTATGTATGCTGTCTGATAGCCTGCCTCATTAAAATAATGAGCAAGTGGAGTGATATCCTGCGGAAGCGGAATACCGTTCCAGTAGCAGCCGCACTGGGTTGCATATACACCGGATTGCAGACAAGCCCTTGCGGGACCGCATACCGGCTGACAGGTGAAGTTGTTTTCAAACTTAACACCCTCCTCGGCAAGACGGCAAAGATTTGGTGTTACTTCTTCATTTACCGTGTCCCAGCGCTGCTGGTCGGAAAAATAGAAGATAATGTTCTTTCTTTTCATACCATTTTTACCCTTCTTATATTTCTATATCACGCAGTTAAGCAATAAAGCCTGTAACTGCATTATATACATTGATTACTGCAACAACGGAAAGCACAACGGAAAAAATCACTGTGATTACCTTGTTGGAAAGCTTTTTGTTCAGCTTTGAGCCGATAATTCCGCCTATTACGGAAACCGCCATTCCTATCAAAACAATGGGGAAGTATTCCTTATACGGCTGAAACTGATTGTTGATAAATATTGTGATAAGCTGACTTAACTGGCTGAAGAAAATAATTGCAACAGAGTAAACTGCGCTTTCCTTAAGAGTAAAGGAAAACAGAAGTACAAGAAATGTTGTGTTTATCGGTCCGCCGCCGATACCCAAAAAGGCACTCATAAGCCCCAGCATTAATCCTGTAAGCACAATAAGCACGGGATTTGTTATCTTAAAGGACTTAATATTTTTTGAATTAACGTAAATAATTACAAATATTATGAACGCGGCAATAATTACAGCCTGAACACCCTTTACTATATTTGTATTAAATCTTTCAAAGGCTAAGTCAAAAATTTCATTACCGATAATTCCGCCGAATATTGAGCCGAAGGATACAAGCAAAACTATTTTTTTATCAAATTTTGTTTTTGCGGTGATATGCTTAACGGAGGAGCTGATGCTCATTGCAAAAACGGCACAGGTGGAGATAAAGCCAACAACCTCAACACTGTGGTAGCCCATAAAATCAAGTAAGGGCTTTATGATTACTCCGCCGCCGATTCCTACAATTGCACCGATTGTACAGGCAACGAAAATTATTATGCTGTAAATTAATGTTATCATAGTCATATTCCCCAAAAGTCATTTATAAAATTATAACTTATAAAGAAAGGATTGTCAATCTAAAGTGCAGTAGAAATTACATTCCCAGGCAGGAATATATGGGATGTGCCTGAAATACAACTTGTAGCCGTCAAATAGTTCATTAATTTTTATGGGCAGTGAAAACAGGTCCTCATTCCTGTGATAAGCACAGATATAAAGCTTAGGCTTGTATGTGCTTATTATTCTTTTTGCACCGTCAAGTGCCTTAAGCTCTGCCCCCTCAATGTCCATTTTTATCATTGTAACAGGCTCGTTAATTAACGAGTCAATGTCCGTAACCTCCACAGGAACACCTGTTGAGGAAAGCCTTGAGTTCCTGCCGGCTTTTTTGTCAAAAATCAGCGTGTCCTTTTTATTCCAGGCACCCATATTGTATAGGGTAATTCTGTCCATTTTTTCAGTGTTTTTTACAAGCTTTTTGTAGTTTTTTGCATCAGGCTCCAAAGCATAGATACGGCTGTATTTTCCCTTTGTAAACTCGGTAAATTCTCTGATTGTGTCGCCGTCATAGGCACCTAAATCAACAATTGCTTCACTGTCGGTCAGCTTTAGGATATCACTGTAAACGCTTTCCTTATTGCAAAAGGTGTTAAACAGATAATCCACCTTTCCGCTGATTTTAAAATTAATGATGTCAAGGTATATTTGCTTGCTTTCATCATCAGCCAAAAGGTCATAAACAAAGTCGAATTTTTCTTCGTTTTCCCTCACATAATCTATAGTGAACAGTCCACCGCCGGCAACCGGCACATCAGGGGCAAAAACAGGGTGTTGTCTATTTATTTCCTTTATTCTATCAAGCACGCTGTCAATATGGGTGGCAAAGCCTAAAACAACAATAAAATCATCGTATTTTTCGCATATTTGCGAGTATTTTAACACCTTGTAGCCCAAAAAGGAATGACCTCTTACAAACTCATCACTGGCAAAAATATCGCTTACCTTACCGCCGTATTTTTCCAATGTGTCTATTATCTTTTGAGCACCGTTGCCCATACCGTATACAACTATTGGCTTGTCGGTTTTTGCAAGGTAATCCCAAATATTTTCTTTTTCTTTAATAAGATCAATCATAATATCTCACCTGTATATTCCACCTATGTTAAATTGTACCATAAATTACAAGACTTTACAAATAAATTATTTTATTATATAATAAAAGATGATTACTCAGCCATAGGCTGTTATGTTTGGAGGTATATGCCTTTATGGGCAGTGGTTTGCTTAGGCTATTTAAAAAGGAAAGCTCCACGGAGGAGGAAATCAAACAGCTTGTTGAGGGCGACGAGCAGGTTGGCGAGCTTGAAAAAAATCAGAGGGAAATGATTAATAACATTTTCGAGTTTGACGATTTAAACGCCGGCGACATTATGACTCACCGTACTGATGTTGATGCTGTTGAAATTGACGATTCTCTTGAAAATGTGGTTAAAATATCAATAGAGCACGGCAGGTCAAGGATACCTGTTTATAATAAGGATTTGGACGATATTTGCGGTATTATCTATGTAAAGGACCTGCTTAAGTTTGTCGGCACAAAAATCACACCTGATGATAAAATTGCCGATTATATCCGCAAGCCGCTTTTTGTTCCGGAAACAATTCCCTGCGGAAAGCTTTTTGCTCAAATGACTGAAACAAAGATAATGCTTGCCATAGTAATTGACGAGTACGGCGGTACGGCAGGCATTGTAACAATGGAGGATTTGCTTGAAAGCATTGTGGGCGACATCCGTGACGAATACGATGAGGAAGAAGAGCTGGTAACTCAAATTGACGAAAAAACCTTTACCTTTGACGGCGTTGCCGATATTGACGAGGTTGAAAAGGTTTTGGGTGTAAAATTTCCTGAGGGTGATTATGATACCCTTGCAGGCTTTGTAATTAATCTTTTGGGCTATCTTCCCACAGGTAAAAAGGAAAACGAGGTTGCCGTTTATAAAAACCTTACCTTTACAGTGTTGGAGGTAGACGAAAGAAGAATAGAAAAAATTAAAGTAGAGAAGAATAATGACTGAACAGACAATAGAATTTGACGCGCTGGAGCAGGCTGTAAGCCTGTTCGGCAGCTTTGATGAAAATGTTAAGCTGATAGAAAGAGAATACGGTGTTTCCATTATATCACGAGGCTCGGACCTTAAGGTGGTGGGCGATGCCGAAAATGTATCAAAGGCGGTAAGAGTGCTTAACTCTCTTTTGGTTCTTATCGGCAAGGGTGAGAGCCTGTCCGACCAAAATGTGAGATATGCAATATCCCTTGTTAACGAGGGCAATGAGGATAAGCTCAACACAATGACCTCCGATTCCATTTGCATTACCTCCAAGGGCAGACCTGTTAAGCCGAAAACACTGGGCCAGAAAAAATATTGCGAGGCAATAAGAAATAACACAATAACCTTCGGCATAGGCCCTGCAGGTACAGGTAAAACGTACCTTGCGGTTGCAATGGCGGTAACGGCATTCAGAGCTAAAGAGGTTAACAGAATTATCCTTACACGTCCTGCCGTAGACGCAGGTGAAAAATTAGGCTTTCTGCCCGGTGATTTGCCGGAGAAGGTTGACCCCTATCTGCGCCCCTTG
>CAMBQD010000096.1 GCA_945869905.1 uncultured Clostridia bacterium
CCTCAAAGGGCTATGAAAATGCCAACATAAATGTTATTGCAAAAAACGCAGGCATATCCATTGGACTGATGTACAAGTATTTTTCAACTAAGGAGGACTTGTTCATCACTTGCCTTAAACGCGGTATGGACGTGCTGGAAAAGGCCCTTGACGAAATTATGATCAGTGACGACAAGCTTCTGATTAAGGCTGAAAAGCTTATACGCACAATATGCCTTCACTCCAAAAAGTATTCAAACTACATTAAAATGTATAACGAGATAAGCTCCCAAAAGGAGTCGCCTGAGGATATGCAGGCAATTGTTGAAGAAATTGAGAGCAAAAGAAGTTCTATTTATATAACATCAATTGCACAGGCTCTGGCAAAGGGTGACGTAAGGTCTGACCTTGACCCAAGAATGTTTGCACTGTTTCTTGACAATCTGCTTACATCACTGCAATATGCCTACACCTGCGACTACTACAAGGAAAAATTCAGAATATATACCGGCATTGATGTTAATGATTCAGATGACGAGCAGGTTATTACTCAGCTTTTGAAGTTTATTGAATCTGCTTTCACATATGAAAAAAAGTAAGTTATTCAAGGAGGAACGCAATGAGCAAATATGTAATCACCTATGATATCGGCACCACCGGTATCAAAACCTGCCTTATTGAGATTGACAAGACCATGAGTATTCTTGCATCTTCCACAGCAGGCTACGGTCTTTACGTGGACGAGGAAACAGGTGTTAAGGGCGGAGCCGAGCAGGACGCAGACGAATGGTGGGAGGCTATGTGCCTTACAACACGCAACGTCTTTGAAAAGACTCCCAACGTAAAGAAGGAGCAGGTTGAGGGTATCAGCTTTTGCTCTGCAATGCAGGGACTTGTACTGGTTGACAAGGAGGGTAAATGTATCCGCCGTCCAATGACATATATGGACCAGCGAGCAAGAGATGAGCTGAAAAAAGGTATTTCTCACGGTGTACAGGTTGCAGGTGCAGAGGTAACAAAGCTTTTAAAATACCTTAGATACACCGGTGCTGTATCATCTTCCGTAAAGGACCCCATATGGAAATATAAATGGGTTGAGGCTCACGAGCCTGAAAACTTTAAAAGGATTTACAAATGGCTTGACATTAAGGAGTACCTTATCTGCCGTGCCAGCGGAGAATTTGTTATGACCACTGACTCCGCCTTTGCAACACTACTTTATGACACAAGAAAGGGCCACGAGGGCTGGTCCAAAACTATATTTGATATGGTGGGCGAAGACATCAAACACCTTCCTCCTATTAAAAAATGTACGGAAAAGGTTGGCGAAATTACAGAAAGTGCCGCAAAGGAGCTGGGACTTGCCGCAGGCACAGCAGTTTACGGCGGCGGCGGTGACGCGTCGCTTATCGGCGTAGGTGCAGGTGCTGTTGAAAACGGCGACACCCACATTTACTCAGGAACATCGGGCTGGGTAGGTACGGTTTGCGAAAAGCAGACTGTTGACGCAGGTGCTATGATGGCGGCAATTGTTGGAGCAGACCCTGAGTCATATAACTATTTCGGTGAGCTTGAAACCTCCAACAAATGCGTGGGATGGGTTAAGGACCACCTTGCACTTGATGAAATAGGTGTGTTCCTTAAAAAATACGGCAATGCCGCAGACAGCCTTGAACAGATTGAGTTTAATATGTACGACTATCTGGAGGAGGTTATAGAAACAGTACCCGCAGGCTCCAACGGTGTTGTGTTCACCCCTTGGCTTCACGGCAACCGTTGTCCCTTTGAGGACCCAAATGCCGCAGGTATGTTCTTTAATATACGCCTTGAAACAGGCAAAACAGAGCTTATCCGTTCCGTTGTTGAGGGTATATGCTTCCATATGCGCTGGATGCTTGAAAGGCAGGAAAAGAAGGTTGCCACCTCAAAGGCTGTGCGTTTCTGCGGCGGCGGTGCATTAGGCGCTACAACCTGCCAGATACTTGCCGATATACTTGAAAGAGATGTAATTGTTGTGGAATCGCCTCAGAATATCGGTGCTGTCGGTGCCGCAGCCTGCATTGCAGTAGGTATGGGAATAATACCTACAATGAAGGACGTTAAAAGGCTTATACCTATCAAGACAACCTATCATCCAAATAAGAGCAACAGAGAGGTTTATGATAGAAACTTTAAGGTATTTAAAAACCTCTACAAATGCAACAAGGAAAACTTTGCAATACTCAACGGCTAATACATAGCTTTAAAGCCATAAAAAAATCCGCATCTCGTTTGAGATGCGGTTTTAATTTTGTTTAATTACTCAGCATCGGGAGCATAGTAATCAACAAGCTTTGCAAGCTTATTGTACTTCTCGATTGAGTTATCTGCTGCGATTGCAAAGAGCTCTTCTGCCTTGCCCGGGAAGGATCTCTTAAGAGCTGAATATCTTGTTTCACCCTCGATGAACTCAACATAATCTGCTGAAGGAGCCTTGCTGTCAAGTGAGAACGGATTTTTGCCCTGTGCAATAAGTGCAGGATTGTAACGGAAAAGGTTCCAATAGCCTGCTGCAACAGCCTTCTTCTGCTCTGTCTGATTAAACGGCATCTTGATACCGTGGTTGATACAAGGAGCATAGCAGATTATGATTGAAGGACCGTTATATGCGGCTGCCTCCTGGAATGCCTTTAAGCACTGTGCGGCATTTGCACCCATTGCAACCTGTGCTACATAAACATAGCCGTAGCTCATAGCAATCTGAGCAAGGTCCTTCTTCTTAACTACCTTACCTGATGCGGCAAACTTAGCAACAGCACCGGTAGGAGTAGCCTTTGAAGCCTGACCGCCTGTATTTGAGTAAACCTCTGTATCAAATACTACGATATTGACATCCTCATTAGATGCGATTACGTGGTCAAGACCGCCGAAGCCGATATCGTATGCCCAGCCGTCACCACCGAAGATGAACTGATATTTCTTAGCTGCATAATCTGCATCCTTAAGGAAATCAGCAGCAGCGTCGGCAGCCTCACCGTCAAATGATGTATTCTTAAGTGCGTCAATAAGAGCCTCAGCAGCGGCTGTATTTGTTTCGGCATTTTCATAGGTATCAAGCCAAGCCTGGACCTTATCTGCAACCGGTGTGTCAAGAAGAACCTGAGCATCCATTGCGAGTCTTTCACGGATTTGCTTTTGAGCAAGCATCATACCGTAGCCGAACTCTGCGTTATCCTCAAACAGTGAGTTTGACCAAGCAGGACCGTGGCCCTTCTTGTCAACTGTGTAAGGTGTTGAAGGAGCGGAACCACCCCAGATTGAAGAACAGCCTGTTGCATTTGCAATGTACATCTTGTCACCAAAGAGCTGTGTAGCAAGCTTAGCGTAAGGTGTTTCACCACAGCCTGCACAAGCACCGGAGAACTCAAGATACGGCTTTCTGAACTGAATGCCGATAGTGTTGTTTGTAAGCACCTCAGGCTTAGCGTCTGTATCAACAAGAGCGTCGTATACCTTCTGCTGTTCAAGCTGAGAGGCAATTGGCTTCATTGTAAGTGACTTTGTAGGACAAACATTTGCGCAGGAGCCGCAGCCGGTACAGTCAAGAGTTGAAACGATGATAGCGAACTTGTAAGGAGCTCTCTTGTGGTTAACCATCTTTGTGCCCTCAGGAGCATTAGCCTCCTCATCTGCATTAAGACATACGGGACGGATTACAGCGTGAGGACATACCATTGAGCAAAGGTTACACTGTGCACAGGTTGGAGGATTCCACTCAGGAACAGTAATGGCAATACCTCTCTTTTCAAATGCTGCAGAGCCCTGAGGATATACACCGTCGGCGCAGTCAACAAATGTTGAAACAGGAAGGTCGTCACCGTGAAGTCTGCCCACAGGGTCAAGAATTTCCTTAACAAACTTCTTCATTTCAGGACGTTCTGTAGGAATATGGAACTCAGCAGGCTCGTCAACAGCATCCTTCCATGAAGCAGGAACATCAATCTTAACAAGCTCCTTAGAGCCTCTGTCGATACCTGCAAAGTTAGCATTTACAACAGCCTCACCCTTCTTGGAGAACTTCTTAACAACTGCAGCCTTCATAAGCTCAATTGCCTTTTCTACAGGAAGAATGATTGAAATTGTAAAGAATGCTGACTGGAGAATTGTTGAAGCTCTGCCCGGAAGACCAACCTCCTCGGCGATCTTAATACCGTTGATTGTATAGAACTGAATCTCATTTTCGGCAATATATCTCTTCATTGCTGCAGGAAGTTCCTTATCAAGCTCCTCAGGAGTCCATATACAGTTAAGAAGGAATGTACCTCCGGGAACAATATCCTGTACCATATCATACTTTGTTACGTATGAAGGATTGTGGCAGGCAACAAAGTTTGCCTTATTGATAAGGTATGTAGATGTAATCGGTGAAGAACCGAAACGAAGGTGTGATACTGTGATACCGCCGGATTTCTTTGAATCATAGAAGAAATAGCCCTGAGCGTACATATCAGTGTTATCACCGATAATCTTGATGGAATCCTTGTTGGCACCTACCGTACCGTCTGAGCCAAGACCCCAGAACTTACAGGAGGTTGTACCTGCAGGAGTTGTGTCAGGGCTTTCTGTAACATCAAGAGAAAGATTTGTAACATCGTCGTGGATTGAAAGTGTAAACTGCTTCTTTGGCTCAGCGGCAGTCATATTGTTATAAACTGCAACGATATGAGCAGGAAGAGTATCCTTTGAACCAAGACCGTAACGTCCGCCGTATACAGGAACATTCTCAAACTTTGAGCCCTTAAGAGCGGCAACAACATCAAGATAGAGCGGCTCGCCAAGTGAACCCGGCTCCTTAGTTCTGTCAATAACGG
>CAMBQD010000097.1 GCA_945869905.1 uncultured Clostridia bacterium
CCCCGTCACTCGTCCCAGTTATGCCACACGTTCTGTACGTCGTCGTTTTCCTCAAACATCTCAATCATTTTTGACATAGCCTTCATATCGTCCTCGGATTCAAGCCTTGTGTATGTCTGGGGAATGTATGCAGGCTCAGAGGAAATAATTTTGTATCCCTTTGTCTCCAGCTCGTCACGGATTACGCCCACATCATTGGCGTCTGTCCTGATTTCAAAAATATCCTCATCATCGGTAAGAAAATCCGTTGCACCGCTTTCAAGTGCGTCCATCATCAGTGCATCCTCGTCAACATCTTCCTTTTCTATGATGATTACACCCTCCTTGCCGAACATAAAGGTTACGGAGCCCGGTGTGCCCATATTTCCGCCGGCCTTATCAAAATAGTGGCGAACCTCCGATGCGGTTCTGTTTCTGTTATCAGTCAGTGTTTCAACAACAACTGCCACTCCTGAAGGGCCATATCCCTCATAAACAATTTCCTCGTAGTTTGCGCTGTCGCCGTCACCGGCAGCCTTTTTAAGCATTCTGTCAATATTGTCATTGGGAACATTATTCTGCTTAGCCTTTGCAATAACATCACGAAGCTTGGCATTGTTGTTTGGGTCGGGACCGCCGTTTTTAACAGCAACGGCAAGCTCTCTTCCTATTTTAGTAAATACCTTTGCGCGTGCCGCGTCATTTGCACCCTTTTTTCTCTTAATTGTACTCCATTTGTTATGTCCGCTCATTTTATCACTCCAATGTTTAACATTTTTTAACAGAAAGATTTTATCACATAATACGCTGTCTTTCAAGTATAAAAATTCCTGTTGTATATTATTTATATTTATGTTATTATATATCCGTATATAATTTGTTAAACGGAGGGTTTAAAATGTTTGCTGATTATTATGATTCTATCGGTAAAGTAGCAGAAACTGACAGAGAAGTTGCAGACGCAATGGCTCTTGAGCTTAAGCGTCAGAGGGAAAATATAGAGCTTATTGCCTCTGAAAATCTTGTTTCACCTCAGGTTATGGCTGCTATGGGTTCAGTCCTTACAAATAAGTATGCTGAGGGTCTGCCTGCAAAAAGGTATTACGGCGGATGTCAGTATGTTGATATAGTGGAAGAAATTGCCATTAAAAGAGCGTGTGAGGTCTTTGGCTGTAATTTTGCCAATGTTCAGCCGCACTCAGGTGCACAGGCAAATACAGCAGTTTATCTTGCACTGCTTAAGCCGGGTGACACGGTAATGGGTATGAGCCTTGATAACGGCGGTCACCTTACTCACGGCTCACCTGCAAATATCAGCGGTAAATATTTCAACTTTGTTCCCTACGGTGTAGATGACAACGGCTTTATTGACCTTAAGGAATTTGCAAAGCAGGTCAATAAGGTTAAGCCAAAGCTTGTTGTGGCAGGTGCCTCAGCTTATCCCAGGGAGATTGATTTTAAAACAATGGCGGATATTGCCCATGCCAACGGTGCAATGTTTATGGTTGATATGGCACATATTGCAGGTCTTGTTGCCGCAGGGCTCCATCAGTCGCCAATCCCATATGCAGATGTTGTTACCACAACTACTCATAAAACCCTTCGCGGTCCCCGCGGCGGTCTCATTCTCTGCAATAACGAATTTCTTGCAAAGAAGCTTAATTCAGCCGTATTCCCCGGTACACAGGGCGGCCCGCTTATGCACGTTATTGCAGGTAAGGCAGTTTGCTTTGGTGAGGCCCTTAAGCCTGAATTTAAGGAATATCAGAAAAGAGTTGTTGAAAATGCCAAGGCTCTTGCCAACGGACTTATCAGCCGCGGACTTAATCTTGTTTCCGGCGGTACTGACAACCACCTTTGTCTTCTTGACCTGAGAGGTACGGGCGTAACAGGTAAGGAACTGGAAAACAGGCTTGATGAGGTTCATATTACTCTTAACAAAAACACTGTTCCCAACGAGCCTCTTTCACCGTTTGTTACATCAGGTGTTCGTATCGGTACTCCTGCCGCCACAACAAGAGGACTTAATACAGACGATATGGATAAAATTGCAGAGTTTATTTATCTTGCTGTTACCGATTTTGAAAACAGCAAGGACACTATTACACAGGGTGTTGCGGAAATCTGTAAAAAATATCCGCTTTATGAATAAGGTATGAAGGTATTTATTTTTTCTATATTGAAATTCGGCTTAAGGGTGCTTTATGCGCCTTTAAAGCTGTTTAAAACAAAAAACAGAATTGTTTATCTTTCACGGCAAAGCAATGAAAAAAGCCTTGATATGCTTTTGCTTGAAAAGGCGGTGGCGGAGGTCTGTCCCGATACAGAGCAGGTGTTCAGGCTCAGGATGATACCCGACGGCTTTGCCGATAAAATCAAATATTGCTTGGGCGTAATAGGTGATATGTATTATCTTGCCACCTCCAAGGTGGCTGTTCTTGACACCTATTCAATTACCGTTTCCTGCCTTAAGCACAAGAAGGATTTAAAGGTAATTCAGATGTGGCACGCCTTGGGTGCAGTTAAAAAGTTCGGTTTGCAGAGCGTCGGCACAAAAGAGGGCAGGGACGAAAAGATAAGCACCGCTATGTGTATGCACAAAAATTACGATTAGGCGCTGGCACCGACAAACGCTACTGCAAAATTTTATATTGACGCCTTTGGATGCAGCGTTGATAAAATTAAAATCTGTTCTCTGCCAAGGGTGGACGAGCTGCTTTCAAACGACGGAGTGTCTGCAAGATTTTTCAGGGAAAATCCTGCTCTCAGCCATAAAAAGATAGTTCTTTATCTGCCCACCTTCCGTGACAGAGAGGCTTACGTGGCACAGGAGCTTAAAACGGAATTTACAAACGGTATGGAGGACTTCCACCTGATTGTCAGCACCCATCCGCTTTTTTCAAAGGTTAAGCGTGATGAAAGGTTTTTCTATAACGGCAGCTATTCCACCATTGAGCTTATGAAGGTTGCAGATATAATTATTACCGATTATTCCGCCTGTGCCTTTGAGGCGGCACTCCTTATGAAGCCCCTTTATTTCTTTGTTCCCGATTATTCACAGTACAGCGGCGAAAGAGGGCTTAATATTGACCTGAAGGCAGAAATGCCTCAGGCAACCTTTGAAGATGCAGAAAAGCTGTGTGAGGCAATTAAGTCCGGCAGCTATGACCAAAATGCACTGTTTGCATTCAAGTCAAAATAAATTCAAGCAATAACAACGCAGAGATACTTGCTAAATTTGTTTCAATTTTAATAAAAGGCAAATAGTTTTCCTGCTGAAAAGAGGTACTCTCGGTGATTATAAAAAAAATAGTTAAAAATCTGAAAAAGGTTAAAGGCGGAGTTAAACCTGCTTATATAGATTACCTTTCACTTCCTATTGACGAAAAGCTTGTTTTGTTAGAGGGCGGACAAGGTACAAATATTAACGGAAATATGTTTTCAATGCTTAATGAGTTGAATACAAATCCCCGTTGGCAAAGCTATAAAACAGTGTTTGTGGTTACGGATGCAACCTTAAAGACTGCAAAGGCAAGAATGAAATTTTATGGATTTGACAAGGTTATTCTTGCAGTCCGTGATTCTGATGCTTACTGCAGGTATTTGGCTCAGGCAAAATATTTGCTTACGGATAATTCCTTTCCGCCGTATTTTTACAAAAGGGAAGAGCAGGTGTTTTTAAATACCTGGCACGGTACGCCTCTTAAGACACTGGGCAAATCGGACAAGTCAAATCTTGCCTCACTGGCGAATATTCAGAAAAACTATTTAATGAGTGATTATGCACTTTTTCCGAATGATTTTACACGCAATGTGTTTATGGAGGATTATGACCTAAAATATATTTTTAAAGGTAATTCCCTAATTGCAAATTATCCGAGAAACTATATTTTCTATGACAAAGGTCAATCTGCTGAAATGAAAAAAAAGCTGGGCTATGACGGCAAAAGGCTGTTTGCTTATATGCCCACATGGAGAGGTACGGGCAGAACTGCTGATACAGCCCATCAGCTTGAAGTAACAAGGGAAATCCTTAATGAGATTGATGATAAGCTTGATGACAATACGGTTTTACTTGTTAATCTTCATTTCCTTTTGGCAAAGGGTATTAATTGCAGTAAGTATAAACATATTGATTATTTTTCCTCAGATTATGATACCTATGAAATACTAAATGCCTGTGACGGACTTGTTACGGATTACTCCAGTGTGTTTTTTGATTTTGCTGTTACGGAAAAAAAGATTATTCTTTTTGCCTATGACAAGGAAAAATATTTAAGTTCAAGGGGTGTTTATATTCCTTTTGAGAGCCTGCCTTTCCCGATTGTCGAAACAGTTGACAGTCTGGTAAGTGAAATGGACAGGCCGGTTCAAACAGATAAGGGATTTTTGGAGGAATATTGTTCAAACGGTTATATTGATTCCTGTGAAAAGCTTTTTGAGCTGATGGTTACGGGAAATAGCGATTACTTTAATCTTGAAAAACAGCCCAAGGAAAAGGTATGCCTGATATATGCAGGAAATATGGCACCTGTCCAGTTCGAAAATATCAAGGCATATATGAAAAAAGATGACAGCTACAAATATGTAATTGCATATAGGCGTAATCTTTCCCAACGAAAGAAAGAATTCATCACTTCGTTAAAGAATAATCAGTCAAGCTTTGGCACGGTTACGGCATTTCAGTTAACGCTTAAAGAAATGCTTATGCTTTTGTTGAGCCGTGTGTCCAACAG
>CAMBQD010000098.1 GCA_945869905.1 uncultured Clostridia bacterium
AGCCTGGATACCTGCACAATATGCAGTAAGACAAGACTGGCGGAAATTCCTGCCACAGGCGAACACGCTTGGTATGAAACCAGCAGAAGGGAGCCTACCTGTACTGCCGACGGCTCAATATCTTATGCCTGTGAAAACTGCACTGCCACTAAGACGGAAAAAATAGAAAAGCTGGGCCATCAGCTTGTCTTGGATGAAACAAATTCTGTTGCTCCAACCTGCACCACCGCCGGATATAATATTTGGAAATGCAGTGTGTGCGGATCTTCACAGACAGATGTTTTAAATGCAACAGGTCATACTCCTGACGAGCTTAACTACACTATTATTGCCGATGCCGATTGTGTTAATGACGGCAGTGCCACATCGGTTTGTACAACCTGTGGAGAGGAATTTGAAATAACGCTTGCCGCTCTGGGACACAATTATGAGGATGTCGTTACACCGATTGAAGATAAGCCCGGACACAGCCTTGTGGTACAGACCTGTACCCGTTGCGGCAGCAAGGGTGAGCAGTCCACCCGCCACGATGAATGGATGGACGGATATTATTCAACAAAGGTTGTAACAGAGGGCAGCTGTACTGTTGCAAGAGTAACGCAGGACACCTGTGATTTATGCGGTACCACAAGGACAAATACGCAAACCGCACCGGGACATAAGTATTCCTTTACCGGACTTAATGAAAACGGCAGACTTACGTATTTATGCTCCGTTTGTAACGGAACCACCACTGCTTCACCTGCCGCTGTTAAGGCAAGCTGGAGCTCCGTATATATCAATACCAAGCCTGAGGATACACGTCTTGGATATCAGTTTGACGTTGTTAACGACGGAATAATCAATGCCAAGGATTACAGTTATCTTTCTCGGCTGAATAAATAAGCATAACAATAACCAACAGACTGTCTTAGGGCAGTCTGTTTTTATGTAAATTTATATTTAAATTTCGTTCTAACTATTTACTTTAAGGCGGTTTTATATTATTATATAGCTGTACAATAATTCCGGAGGAAACTTATATGGGTATCGAATATAAGAGAATTTTACTTAAACTCAGCGGAGAGGTGCTTGCCGGTGAAAAGGGCAGTGGCATTGATACGGAAACCGTGCTTAAAATCTGCCGTTCCGTTAAGGCAGTCGCAGATTTAGGCGTTGAGGTTGGCATCGTCGTAGGCGGCGGTAATTTCTGGAGAGGCAGAACAAGCGAGCATATGGACAGAACAAGAGCCGACCATATAGGTATGCTGGCTACTGCAATGAATTCCCTTGCACTTTGCGATGCTTTGGAGCAGCTTGGTGCAGATGTGAGAGTTCAAACCGCCATTGAAATGCGCCAGATTGCCGAGCCTTATATCAGAAACAAGGCTATCAGGCATTTTGAAAAGGGCAGAATTGTTATATTCGGATGCGGTACCGGCTCACCCTTCTTCTCAACCGATACAGCTGCCGCATTAAGAGCAGTGGAAATCAATGCAGACGTGCTTCTTAAGGCAACAAATGTTGACGGCGTGTATGACAAGGACCCCAATAAATTCGATGACGCTGTTAAATTTGATGAGGTTGAGTTCAGAGAGGTGCTTGCAAGGGATATTAAGGTTATGGATTCAACTGCATTTTCACTTTGCAAGGATAATGATTTGTCAATTCTTGTGTTCGATTTGACAGACCCTGAAAATGTTGTAAGAGCCGTTAAGGGCGAAAAAATCGGTACATTGGTTAGGAATTAACCTTTGAGTTAATGGTATAGAGAGGTAATTTTTATGGAAACAGTATATGCAAAAACAAAAGAAAAGATGGAAAAATGTCTTACTTCCCTTGAAAGAGATTTTTCTTCAATAAGAGCCGGCAGAGCAAATCCTGCCGTACTTGATAAGGTAATGGTGGATTATTACGGAGTTCCCACTCCTGTTAACCAAATGGCCGCTGTCAGCGTGCCTGAAGCAAGGATGCTTGTTATTCAGCCTTGGGACGCGTCTACTCTCAGGGATATTGAAAAGGCAATCAATATGTCCGATATAGGCATCAATCCACAAAATGACGGTAAGGTTATCAGGCTTGCATTCCCTCAGCTTACCGAGGAGCACCGCAGAAATCTGCAAAAGGATATTTCAAAGCGCGGTGAGGAGGCTAAGGTAGCTATTCGTAATGTTCGCCGTGACGCTATGGACGATATCAAAAAGCTCAAAAAAAATAACGAGATTACCGAGGACGACCAAAAGGACGCAGAGAAAAAGCTTCAGGACATCACAGATGACTTTATCAAGCAGTCTGAGGCTATTACAAAGAAAAAGGAAGAGGAAATTATTTCTCTTTAATTTGATTATACTTGGGGCGGCTGAAATACGTCGCCCTATAACTGTATATTAAGGTGTAATGGGGAGGTGCTGTATATGGCATTATTTGGCAAAAAAGATACTCAAAGCAGTGAGTTTTCTGTTTTACCTGAGCATATAGGAATAATTATGGACGGCAACGGCAGGTGGGCAAAAAAACGTGCCCTGCCGCGTTCCGCAGGTCATAAGGCAGGCGCCAATGTTTTTCGTACAATCAGTAAGGAGTGTGAAAGGCTTGGCATTAAATACGTTACCTTTTATGCCTTCTCCACGGAAAACTGGAAAAGACCTAAGGAAGAGGTTGACGCTCTTATGAGTCTTTTTATGGACTATCTTCTTGAGGCAAAAAGCGATATGACTCAAGCAGGAAACAGTAAAATAAAATTTATCGGCGAGCGTGAGGGTATTTCCCGTGATCTGCTTGACCTTATGGACGAGGCAGAGGCTGAAACCGCCTCTCATACAGGCACCACCGTTTATCTTGCCATTAATTACGGCGGCAGGCAGGAGATAGTGTCGGCTGTCAATAAGCTTATCAGTCAGGGTAAAACGGAAATTACCGAGGAGGATATTTCAAGGAATATTTACACTGTTCCCGATTGTGATTTAATTATAAGACCCAGCGGTGAGGAACGTCTTTCCAATTTTATGCTGTGGCAGGCCGCTTACAGCGAGTTTTGGTACAGTGACGTGCTTTGGCCTGATTTTAAAGTCGGCGATTTACATTCTGCTCTTCACGAGTTTGAGCGTAGAAACCGCCGTTTCGGAGGATGAATATGAAACAGAGAGTTATTACTGCCGTATGCCTATTGGCAGTTCTTGCAGTTGTTGTTTGGCAGATTGATACACCTGCCCTTGTGATTGTTGTGGCCTTTCTCTCAGCAGTTGCAAGCGGTGAAATTATGAGATGTGCCAATGTTCAAAATACATTTATAAAAGTGGTGGGAATTATTTTTTCAGCAGTGACTCCCTTTTTTGCAAGCGATAAGGTTATGATGCCCTTAATCAGTTCGGAAAAATGGGGAGCGGTTATAGGCGCAGTGCCTAACATCGTTTTTGTCATTGCCCTTTGTCTGATATTCCTTTTGGCTATGCTTAAGGGCTATGCCTATACAACCTTTGAGGATGTTGCTGTTTCTGTTTTTGCCGGTGTAATTGTACCCTTTGGCTTTAGCATTTTCATTCGTCTTAGGGATATGTTTGACAATATGCAGTACGGTGTGTATCTTATTTTCTTTGCCCTTATCTGTGCTTTGGCAACAGATACAGGTGCTCAGCTTACAGGTATGGCAATCGGTAAGCATAAGATGTCACCGAATATTTCACCAAAGAAAACCGTTGAAGGCGCAGTAGGCGGACTTATTTTCAGCCTAATATTAAACGGTGTTGCAATGATGATTTATAACAAGTGTGCAATTGTACCCCTTGATAAATCAATGGCAACGCTTTTACTTGCTTGCTGTTTGCCTGTTTCCTTTATGGGTATGATGGGCGATTTGTCAGCATCAGTGCTTAAAAGAAATTTCGGCGTAAAGGATTTCGGCAGGATTTTCCCCGGTCACGGGGGAGTTATGGACAGACTTGATTCCTCTCTGTTCACCTTGCCCTGTACATATGTAATTGCACTTATTTCACAAAATATTTTCTAAAAGGGTGATAAGATGAAGAATATTTCACTTTTAGGCTCCACAGGATCCATCGGTACTCAAAGCCTCGATGTTTGCCGAATGCACGGCTATAACGTTAAGTGCCTGACGGCAAATTCGCGTGTTGATGTTATTGAGCAGCAGGTAAGGGAATTTAAGCCTGAGCTTGTTTGTATGATGAATGAAGGTGCCGCAAAGGAGCTTAAGGATAGAATTAAAGACACCTGTACAAAAGTAACCTGCGGTATGGAGGGGCTGATTGAATGTGCCGTTTATGACGGTGCCGATACCGTTCTTAATTCCGTTGTGGGTATGGTGGGGCTTCAGCCTACTCTTGAGGCAATAAAGGCTAAAAAAACAATTGCCCTTGCCAATAAAGAAACACTTGTGGCAGGTGGTCATCTGGTAACAAATCTTGCTAAGGAAATGGGTGTTGATATTCTCCCGGTTGACAGCGAGCATTCCGCTATTTTTCAGTCAATGCAGGGCATGCCCAGCAAAAAGGCAGTAAAAAAAATAATTCTCACTGCCTCCGGCGGCCCGTTTTTCGGCAAAAAATTATCCGATCTTGAAAATGTTACTGCGGCAGACGCCCTTAAGCATCCCAACTGGGATATGGGTGCAAAAATAACCATTGACTCCGCTACGATGATGAATAAGGGCTTGGAGTTTATTGAGGCAAAATGGCTTTTTGATATGCCCAATGAGGATATTGAAATTG
>CAMBQD010000099.1 GCA_945869905.1 uncultured Clostridia bacterium
CTTAAGAATTATGAGGGCTATCCGCTTTGCCTCGGTCCTTTCCTTTTCTGTTGATCCTGAAACGCAAAAATCAATTTTTGATAACAGGAAACTGTTAAAAAATGTGTCTGCAGAGCGTATATTCTCCGAGCTTTCAAAGCTCATTATGGGTGATAACGTCTTTACCGTGCTTAAGGATTACAGGGACATTATAGCCGTTGTTATACCTGAGCTTGAACCTATTTTTAATATTCCTCAAAACACAAAATGGCACATATATAATGTGTGGGAGCATACCTGTAAGGCAGTGGACTCTGCGCCGAAGGACTTAGCACTTAGGCTTGCAATGCTGTTTCACGATATCGGCAAGGCATATACAAGAACCACTGACGAAAAGGGCACAGACCACTTTGTAGGTCACCAAAGGGTAAGTGCCCTTTATACCGAAAAGGCACTCAAACGACTTAAAGTACCCAACGAAATTTATGACCGTGTAATGTTTCTTGTGCCCATTCACGATATGCACATCGGCACTGAAGATAAAAAAATAAAAAAATGGCTTTCAAAGGCAGGGGAGAGCAACCTGCGTGATTTGATAGAGGTTAAGCGCGCGGACAAGCTGGCGCAAAACCCTGAAATGACAGAGCAAGAGCTTGAAAATCTAAATATCACCCAAAGCCGTCTTGATAAAATTATTTCCAATGGCGAGCCCTTCACCGTTAAGGACTTGGCTGTAAACGGAAATGATATGATAGCCTTGGGATTACAGGGAAGGCAAATCGGTGAGGCTCTTGATAATCTGCTTGAAAAGGTAATTGATAATGAATTGCCCAATGAAAAATCTGCGCTTATTAAGTATGTTATAGATAATATATGACTTTAACCTTTATGTAATAATTTTTTTATTGACTTAAGGGTATCGGATATATTATAATAAATTGAATATGTGAGGGGACAACCTCAAAAATAGGCAATGAAAGGATAATCAGCTATGACTTTGCTTATAAAAAATGCTTTGACATACATTGACAAAACATTTAAAAAGTCAGATGTTTTTATTAAAAACGGAAAAATTCATAGCCTTGGTATTTCTATTTTATCAGATAATGCAGACCGAGTTGTTGACGCACAGGGTAAGTATTTCTTAATTCCGGGTTTCGTTGATGTTCATACACATCTTCGTGAGCCTGGTTTTTCTTATAAGGAAACAATTAAAACCGGCTCAGCCGCAGGTGCAAGGGCAGGGTACACAACCCTGTGCACTATGCCTAATCTTAATCCTGCTCCGGATTGTCCTGAAGGTCTTAAGGCTCAGACTGATATTATTGACAGGGACGCAGTAATAGAGGTGCTGCCCTTCGGTACAATTACAAAGGGACGTAAGGGCTCAGGTGAAATAATTGATTTTAAATCAATAGCCGATAAGGTTGTGGGCTTTTCCGACGACGGTACAGGTGTGCAGACTGAGGAACTTATGAGGCAGGCTATGACAGAATGTGCAAGGCTGGGCAAGATTATATCTGCTCACTGCGAGGTTAACGACCTGCTTAAAGGCGGATATATCCACGACGGCGAGTATGCCAAGGCACATAACCATAAGGGCATATGCTCAAAATCCGAGTGGGCGCAGATTGAACGTGACTGCCTTCTTGCGCAGGAAACGGGCTGTCATTATCACGTATGCCATATTTCAACAAAGGAAAGCGTTGATATTATACGCAAGGCAAAGGCAAGGGGAGTTAAGGTCACATGCGAAACAGGCCCCCATTACCTGACAATGTGCGATATGGATTTGCAGGAGGACGGCAGGTTTAAAATGAATCCTCCTTTAAGGTCGGCACAGGACAGGGTCGCTCTTATTGAGGGCGTACTGGACGGTACAATTGATGTTATTGCCACTGACCACGCACCCCACTCAGCTGAGGAAAAATCAAAGGGCCTTGCAAAATCCGCAATGGGTATTGTGGGACTTGAAACTGCCTTCGGTGTGCTTAATACAAAGCTGGTTAAAGCAGGGGTTATCACTCTTGAAAGGCTGGTGGAAATGATGTCTGTCAGACCGAGAGAGATTTTCGGTATAGAAGGCGGAGAAATTAAAGAAGGCGCAGTTGCCGATTTGGCACTGATAGATGCCGATAAGCAGTGGACGGTGGAGCCTGACAGCTTTGTCACAATGGGCAGGGCAACACCGTTTAAGGATTGGAAATTACAGGGTGAAAACCTTTTGACAATATACAGAGGGGAGATTGTTTATGAAAGCATTTGACAAAAAAATTGTTCTTGAAAACGGTCAGGAATTTTACGGCTACGGCTTTGGTGCAGATAAAGAGGCTGTAAACGAAATTGTATTTAACACATCAATGGTGGGTTATCAGGAAATTATTTCCGACCCCAGCTATACCGACCAAATGGTTTGTATGACATATCCGCTTATCGGTAACTACGGTGTTAACGACGAGGATTACGAAACAAGGGTACCCACAATGGGCGGTCTTATTGTCCGTGAGTATAACGACCTGCCCTCCAATTTCCGTTACACTAAAACTCTGTCGGAGGTTTTGGACGAGTATAATATTCCCGGCATCAGCGGTGTGGATACAAGAATGATAACAAGAATTATACGTGATGAAGGCTCACAAAAGGTTATCATCTGTAATGCAGATGTGCCTTATGAGGAGGCTCTTAAAAAGGTTAAGGAATACGTTATCCCAACAGATATGGTGTCACGAGTAAGCTGTAAAAAGCGCTGGTATTCAAGAACCCCCAATCATAAGTACGATGTTGTGGCAATTGACTGCGGAATAAAGCTTAATATCATCAGAAAGCTTAATGAAAAGGGCTGTAATGTAACCGTTGTTCCTTACAATATCACCTCTGAGGAAATATTAAATATGCGCCCTGACGGTCTGTTTCTTTCAAACGGTCCCGGCAACCCTGAGGATGTGCAGGAGGTTATCAGCGTTGTACGTGAATTAAAGGGCAAGCTTCCTATTTTCGGCATTTGTCTTGGTCACCAGATGATTTCACTGGCTCTGGGTGCAAAAACCTTTAAGATGAAATTCGGTCACAGGGGCGGTAATCACCCTGTTAAGAATTTGCAGACCGGTAAAATAGAAATTACATCACAGAACCATTCCTATGCAGTTGACGTTAATTCCCTTGAGGGTACACCCCTTAAGCTTACCCATAAGAATTTGCTTGACGATACGGCAGAGGGTGTACGGTCTGAGGAAAACAAGCTGTTTTCGGTTCAGTATCACCCTGAAAGCGCACCGGGTCCTCAGGACAGCTCTTATCTCTTTGACGAGTTTATTGCAATGATGGAAAAGGAGGATGACAAAAATGCCTAAAATAACCGATATTCATAATATACTTGTAATCGGCTCCGGTCCCATTGTTATCGGACAGGCTGCCGAGTTTGACTACTCCGGCACACAGGCTTGCCTTGCACTTCGTGAGGAGGGATACGAGGTTGTGCTTATCAACTCAAACCCTGCCACAATTATGACTGATACAGATATTGCCGACAAGGTATATATGGAGCCTCTTAATCTTGAATACGTGGCACGTATTATCCGTCACGAAAGACCTGACGCAATTCTGCCGTCACTGGGCGGACAGACAGGTCTTAACCTTGCCGTGCAGCTTGCCAAAAAGGGCGTACTTGAGGAATGTGACGTTGAGATACTGGGTACAAATTTTGAAGCAATTGAAAGAGCGGAGGACAGGGAGCTGTTTAAGGAGCTTTGCGAAAGCTTAGGCGAGCCGGTTTTGCCGTCGGAAATTGCAGAATCTCTTGAAGAGGGACTTGAGGCAGCAAAGCGTATCGGCTTTCCTGTTGTTCTTCGCCCTGCCTTTACCTTGGGCGGTACAGGCGGCGGCTTTGCCGATGACGAGGAAGAATTTGTACTGATGATGAAAAATGCCCTTGCCCTTTCACCTGTTCATCAGGTGCTGGTTGAAAAGAGCATTAAGGGATATAAGGAAATAGAATATGAGGTAATGCGTGATGCCAACGATACGGCAATCACCATTTGTAATATGGAGAATATTGACCCTGTGGGTGTGCATACAGGCGACTCCGTTGTTGTTGCACCGTCGCAAACCCTGACTAATAAAGAGTACCATATGCTCCGTGACTCAGCCCTTAAGATAATCAGAGAGCTTAAAATTGAAGGCGGCTGTAACGTTCAGTTTGCACTGGACCCGCACTCCTTCCAGTATTATCTCATTGAGGTTAATCCAAGGGTTTCCCGTTCATCTGCCCTTGCGTCAAAGGCGTCAGGCTATCCTATTGCAAGAGTGTCTGCCAAGATTTCCGTGGGAATGCACCTTGACGAAATTCCTATTGCAAACACACCTGCCTCCTTTGAGCCTACTCTTGACTATGTTGTTACAAAGATTGCACGCTTCCCCTTTGATAAGTTTGCAGATGCCAATAACACCCTTAACACTCAGATGAAGGCAACCGGTGAGGTTATGGCAATCGGCAGAACAATGGAGGAAAGCTTGCTTAAGGCAGTCCGTTCCCTTGAAACCGGTGTGTGCCACCTGTATGACAAAAAGTTTGACAGCTATACCGAGGAGGAGCTTATAAGGTATATCAAAAACGGTACCGACGACAGGCTTTTTGCCATTGCTCAGCTTATCCGCTTGGGTGTTGACTTGATTAGAATTTACAATGCCACAAAGATTGATATGTTCTTCCTTG
>CAMBQD010000100.1 GCA_945869905.1 uncultured Clostridia bacterium
AAAACATATTGCTCCTGGAGTGCAGTTAAGAAAGTTAAAGTTAAATAAATAATGTAAAAGTAAAATCACCGGATACGTTAACGTATCCGGTGATTTTTAATTATAATCAATATTATTTAATACTCTTAACCTCGCTAAACTCGTCGGTGATTTCCTTATCAGGCTTGGGAGTGATAAGTGAAACAATGATATTAACAACAAGTGCAATAATGAATGCAGGCAAAAGCTCGTACACATTAAGTACATCAGCAAGTCCGGCAATAACATATTTCCAAACAAATACCATTACGCCGCCGGCAATCATACCTGCCAAAGCACCGTATTTGTTGGAGCGTTTCCAGAACAGAGCAAGCAGTACAACAGGACCGAAGGTGGCACCAAAGCCTGCCCAGGCAAATGAAACAATGCCAAATACAGATGAATTGGAATCCCAGGCAATAATAACTCCGATTACGGAAATTACTATAAGCACCGCTCTTGCAACAATCATCTCCGCCTTTTCAGACAACTTAAGCTTGAGCAAACCGCCTAAAATATTTTCCGATACAGATGATGAGGCAACGAGAAGCTGGCTGTCAGAGGTGGACATTGTGCAGGCAAGAATACCGGAAATAATAAGACCTGCCACAAGAGCGAAGAAAATGCCGTTTTGTGAAAGGAGATTTGCTATTTGAATAATAATTGTTTCCGAGTCCTCAAGAGGTGCAATGGCTTTATTTGATACCATACCAAGTCCCACAACACCGACAAGAATACCAATGCTCATTGCAATTACCACCCACACGGTAGCAACACGGCGTGAAAGCTTTATTTTGTCAGGATTTTCAATAGCCATAAATCTAAGAAGAACGTGGGGCATACCGAAATATCCAAGACCCCATGCAAGAGTGGAAACTATTTTGATTGGTCCGTAGGCAGTTGCACCGCCTGTTTCCATATCGTGAAGATTGAACATTGAAAGATAGCCCTTAAGGGACTGAGCATTTGCCATAACTGCGTCCCAGCCACCTGCCTGATTAATGCCGAAGACAAGCACAACTACAAGCGCAATTGTCATAACAATTGACTGAACCAAATCAGTAGTTGACGCGGCATTAAATCCGCCAAGTGAGGTATATCCCACAATAACAATTGCAGAAACAATCATGGCAATATGATAATCAACACCAAACAGTGTGCCGAAAAGCTTGCCGCATGCGGCAAATCCCGATGCAGTATAGGGTACAAAGAAAACAACAATGATAACAGCTGCAATTGCCATTAACACCTTATTCTTCTCCCTGTATCTTTTTGAGAAAAATTCGGGAATTGTAATTGCATTGCAGTGAGATGAATAATTGCGCAGTCTTTTTGCAACTATCAGCCAGTTAAGATATGTACCCACAGCAAGACCGATTGCCGTCCAGCCTGCATCACAGATACCTGTAACATAGGCAACACCGGGCAATCCCATCAAAAGCCATGAGCTCATATCGGAAGCCTCGGCACTCATCGCTGTTACCAATGGTCCCAGCCTTCTTCCACCGAGATAAAAATCGCCTACATTGTTGGTGCGCTTGGAATATTCAGCGCCTATAAGCACCATAGCCGCAAGATAGACGACAATCACAATCATAATGCAAATTTGTGCAGTTGTCATAAAACGTCCTCCGTCATTCAAAAATAAAGGGTACCGTATAAATATACGATACCCTATTTTATCATATTGTATAGCTTATGTAAAGAATTTATATTTTTTACAGTGGTTTAAAAACCTCTGCACCGTGCTTACATACAGGACATACAAAATCCTCAGGCAGCTCATCGCCCTCATAAACATATCCGCATATTTCACAAACAAAGCCTTTTTTCTTCTTTTCCTGTGGCTTTGGTTTGATATTGTCAAAATAATACTGATATGTTACGGACTTTTCGTTTGAAAGGGTCTGCGCCTCTGTAACCTCTGCAATAAACAGTGTATGGGAGCCGCAGTCAATTTCCTCAACAACCTTTCCGGAGAAAAACGCATTGGTATAGTTTGCCAAATACACGATGCCGTTTTCACTCCTTGGCATACCGTTATCAAGTATTTTATCGGTATCCCTTCCTGACTGAAAACCGTAATGCTGAAATACGGAAAACGGCACACTTTCTGTTAAAACAGACACATTGAACACGCCTGTTTTTTTAATCATATCGTGTGTAAAATTATTCTTGTTTACTGTAACAGATATGCGCAGTGGATTATCCGCAAGCTGCTGCATAGTGTTTATTATACATCCGTTATCCTTTTCACCGTCCTTGGCTGTTAACACAAACAGTCCGTAGCTGAGCTTAAATAATGCTGTTTTTTCAATCATTTCAAACACCTTTCCTTTTGTTAATTTTAATATTTACAATTATAATACCTGCCGACACCAGCAAAAGTGCCCACAGGGTTTTAAGACCTGAACCTGAAAAGCCCTCGCCCAAAAACAATGCCGATAAAATACAGCCAAACACAGGAGTCATAAAGCCGAACACCGCAACCCTTGATACGTCATTATATTTCAACAATATTCCCCACAGGGTATATGCCGCCGCAGATAAAAATGCCAGATAAGCAAGCAGCAAAATACCCTTTGGCTGAGCATTGTAAATCCGTCCGCCAAGGGCAAAGCCGCACAGAGTCATAACCAAGCCGCCTAATACAAACTGATATCCGCTGAGGACAACGGGATTTTCCCTTTTTGAATACTGCTTAATAAGTGCCGAAGAAAAGGCATATGACAACGATGAAAGAAGAATAAATCCTTCGCCCAAAAATGTCATTCTTCCCTGTCCCGCACTGCCGGAAAGATTAATAATAACCGTTCCTGCAAAGCCTACGGCACAGCCGATTATTTTTTGAATGTTAAGCCTTTCCTGCCTTAACAATAGACAGGAAACGAGCACGGCGAAAAAAGTACCTGTGCTGTTAATGATTGAGCCCTTTGTGCCGGTTGTATTGGCAAGACCTATGTAAAAAAACAAATACTGCAAAACAGTTTGAAATAAAGACAGAACACAAACACAAATAATATTTTTACGCTGAGGATACAAAAATCTTTTTGATATTGCACTGCCAAAGACCACTGTCAAAATGCCTGCAAGGGTAAATCTTAAGCCTGCAAAAAGAATTTGCGACGCCCAGTCACCTGACGGTATATCAAACAGTAAATAGCCGATTTTAATAAACGGAAATGCACTGCCCCATAAGGCACAGCACACCAGTGCAATTATGCACACAACCGCCTGATTTTGCAGTAAGTCTTCTTTTTTGCTGTTAAGCCTCATTATTTTGTGGTGGAGCCGAAGCCACCGTCCCTGACTCCGTCTGCGTCATCGTCAACAGTTATACCAAACTGTGTAAAAATTCCCTGAGCAAAGCCGTCCCCTGCCATAACCTCTGCCACGTGTCCGTCATCGTGGGCATCACAGCTAATCTTAATCATTATGTGACCTTCGTTTGAGGAATTATAATAATCAGAATCAATTATACCTACTGTGTTGTCCAGCCGGCATCTGTGCTTAAATCCAAGTCCCGAGCGCGGATAAATTGAAAGAACCCATCCCTCGTCAATCCTTGAACGAACGCCTGTGGGAACAAGAGTTGACTTACCTTTGCAAAAAGCAATATCGGCAGGTGCATAAAAATCGTATCCGGCAGAGCCTGTGGTGGCTCTTTTAGGCAGTTTTATGCTGTCATAAACTGCTTTAACATCCTGTGTTTCAGGGAAATTTTTAAGCCAGTCCTTTTCAAACTGTTCAAAGGATACCTTTTCAAATTGAGCTATTTTGTTCATAATTTTCTCCTATGGTAACGGTAATATATTTTACTGCTACATTTTACCACATATAAAAAAATAAAACAATCACATACTGCAATATTTTTTCATCATCAGCAGTATATGATTGTTTTTATTTACAAACCAAAGCTTACACTGAGTGCCTGATTAACCTTTCCCATATCACCGGTGTCAAGACTGCCCATTTTTTCCTTGAGCCGTCTTTTGTCAATTGTACGCACCTGTTCAAGCAGTACAATACTGTCCTTTGCCAAGCCGCAGTTTCTTGCATCAACCTCAATATGAGTGGGCAAATTGTTTTTATCCTTTTGTGAGGTTATGGCAGCGGCAATAACCGTTGGTGAAAATTTGTTTCCCACATCGTTTTGAACAATTAAAACAGGACGTACGCCGCCCTGCTCGGAACCGACTACGGGACTTAAATCGGCATAGTAAATTTCTCCGCGTTTGATTACCAATTAAATCACCTTCAAAAATTCTTGCGTCTTTACTTTCAAAATTAGCATTGCCAATTTTTATCCGTCCTATTCCATTATATGTAAATTCTTTTTTAAGGTTTTTTGTCAATCGGCAAAAAATATCATATTATGAAATATCAACACTAAAAGGAGAGATACTATGGACAATTATGTTGACCTTTTTAAGCCAAGCTTTTTAAAAAAGGAACAGCGTACCGCACTGCCTGCCGACGCATCTGTTACAATGGCTTACGTTCCCCTTCAGCTTGAGCTTATAACATATGACGATTCAAAGGGACTTGACAACGGAACAATTTTCCCTGCGCTCAATAAGCCCTTTAAGGGAAGGATGGTAAAGCAGGTATGAAC
>CAMBQD010000101.1 GCA_945869905.1 uncultured Clostridia bacterium
TCTTCGGCGAAAAGGCAAGAGAGGTAAGAGATACCTCAATGCGTGTTCCCCACGGTGAATACGGTATCGTAGTAGATGTTAAGGTATTTACACGTGCAAACAGTGATGAGCTGTCACCGGGTGTTAATAAGGTAGTAAGAGTTTACATTGCTCAAAAGCGTAAAATTCAGGTGGGCGACAAGATGGCAGGTCGTCATGGTAACAAGGGCGTTGTTTCCAGAATTCTTCCGCAGGAGGATATGCCTTTCCTTCCCGACGGCAGACCGCTTGATATCGTTCTTAACCCATTGGGCGTACCTTCACGTATGAATATCGGTCAGGTGCTTGAGGTTCATCTCGGCTATGCGGCTATGGCTCTTGGTTGGAAGATGATGACTCCCGTATTTGACGGTGCTCACGAGCAGGATATCCGTGATTGTCTTGAGCTTGCTGACATCGGCTACTATATTGACGAAAACGGCAACAAGGTATTTGACGGTAAAACAGAATTGATTGACGGACGTACCGGTGAAAAATTCGATAACAGAATTACCGTTGGTTATATGTATTTCTTAAAGCTTCATCACCTTGTTGATGATAAGATTCATGCCCGTTCAACAGGTCCTTACAGCCTTGTAACACAGCAGCCTCTTGGCGGTAAAGCTCAGTTCGGCGGTCAGCGTTTCGGTGAGATGGAGGTTTGGGCACTTGAGGCTTACGGCGCTGCTTATACTCTTCAGGAAATTATGACTGTTAAGTCCGACGATGTTGTGGGACGTGTACGCACATATGAGTCAATTGTTAAGGGCGAAAATATTCCAACAGCAGGAACTCCCGAATCCTTTAAGGTTCTCTTTAAGGAATTGCAGGCTCTTGCCCTTGATACTAAGGTTCTTGACCGTGACGGCAATGAAATCGAGCTTAAGCAGGATTTGGATGACGGCACAGGTATTCAGCCTATTGACGAGCAGGCTTTCACCACAGTAAACGATTTTGAAGGTCAGGAAGGCTACGGCATGGAAAATGCCGATGGTGAAAGTGAGGAAGCAGGTCAGTCAGATGAGTTTTCCGATTTGTTCTCTGACGCATTCGGTGACGATGACGACGACTACGAAGAATAATTTGACTCGACTTCCGCTATTAAATAAATATAAAGGAGTGCTTCCAAATGGATAATTACGAAAATGAATTCAGTTCTATAAAAATCGGTCTTGCTTCTCCGGAACAGATACGTGAATGGTCTTACGGCGAAGTAACAAAGCCGGAAACCATAAATTACAGAACTCTTAAGCCGGAGCGTGACGGCCTTTTCTGTGAAAGAATTTTCGGTCCTATGAAGGACTGGGAATGTCACTGCGGTAAGTATAAAAGAGTTCGCTATAAGGGTAAGGTCTGCGAGCGTTGCGGTGTTGAAATTACACGTGCAAAGGTTCGCCGTGAGCGTATGGGCCATATTGAGCTGGCTGCCCCTGTATCACATATTTGGTACTTTAAGGGTATTCCCAGCCGTCTCGGCCTTGTGCTTGATATCAGCCCGAGATATCTTGAAAAGGTGCTTTATTTTGCACTTTATATCGTAACCGACCCCGGCGATACCCCTCTTGAAAAAATGCAGATTCTTAATGAAAAAGAATATGCAGAAATGCGCGAAAGATATGAGGATGACTTTAAAGCCGGTATGGGTGCAGAGGCTATTAAGGAGCTGCTTCAGAGCATTGATGTTGCACAGCTCCGTGACGAGCTTACTGCCGAGCTTGAGGGTGCAACAGGTCAAAAGAGAGTTAGACTTCTCAAAAGGCTTGATGTTGTAGACGCTTTCTATCACAGCGGCAACAAGCTTGAGTGGATGATTCTTGACGTTATCCCTGTTATTCCTCCGGATATTCGTCCAATGGTTCAGCTTGACGGCGGCAGATTTGCCACCTCTGACCTTAACGACCTTTACAGACGTGTTATTAACCGTAACAACCGTCTTAAAAGACTTCTTGAGTTAGGTGCACCTGAAATTATTGTAAGAAATGAAAAGAGAATGCTTCAGGAATCTGTTGACGCCCTTATCGATAACGGCCGTCGCGGAAGACCTGTTACAGGTCCTAACAACAGACCTCTTAAGTCACTTTCAGATATGCTTAAGGGTAAGCAGGGACGTTTCCGTCAAAACCTTCTCGGTAAGCGTGTCGACTATTCAGCACGTTCGGTTATCGTTGTAGGTCCTGAGCTTAAGATGCACCAGTGCGGTCTTCCTAAGGAAATGGCAATTGAGCTTTTCAAGCCCTTTGTTATGAAAAGACTTGTTGAAACAGGCGTTGCATCAAACATCAAATCTGCAAGAAAAATGGTTGAAAGGGCAAACAATCCTGCTGTTTGGGATTGCCTTGAGGTTGTAATTAAGGACCACCCTGTAATGCTTAACCGTGCTCCCACACTTCACAGACTTGGTATTCAGGCATTTGAGCCTGTACTTGTTGAGGGTAGAGCAATTAAGCTTCATCCTCTTGCATGTACAGCATTTAACGCCGACTTTGACGGTGACCAGATGGCTGTTCACGTACCTCTTTCGGCAGAGGCTCAGGCAGAGGCAAGAATGCTTATGCTTGCCGCTAATAACCTTCTCAAGCCGTCAGACGGTAAGCCTGTTGCAGTTCCTACACAGGATATGGTTATCGGTTCATATTATCTCACAATGATAAAGGACGGCGAGCCTGGTTGTCCTCGTAAGGAGATTGTTGACGGCGAGGAAATTACTAAGTATAACATTTACCGTGATGTTGACGAGGCTATGATGGCTTATCAGGAAGGCTCACTGGGTCTTCATTCCGAATGTCTTATCCGCTTTACTAAGGAGATTGACGGTGTTCAAAAGTCAAAGCTTGTTAAAACCACAATCGGTAGAGTAATCTTTAACAGACCTGTTCCTCAGGACCTTGGCTTTGTTGACAGAACAAATCCGGACAATGAGTTTGAGCTTGAGGTATCCTTTGTTGTTAAAAAGAAGCAGCTTGGTCAGATTGCCGAAAAGTGCATTAATGTTCACGGTGTTTCAATTGCGTCAAAGGTGCTTGATGAGCTTAAGGCTCAGGGCTATAAATATTCAACCGTATCCGGCACAACAGTTGCTGTCTGCGACGCTCTTATTCCCGAAAAGAAAAAGGAATATCTGGCAGAGGCAGAAAAGAAGGTTGACGAAATCACTTATAACTACAACTACGGTCTTATTACAAATGAAGAGCGTTCTTCTGCAGTAATCAAGGCTTGGGAGGATTGTACAAATAAGGTTTCCAATGAGCTTACAAGTAATTTTGACGGTGCTCATAACCCAATTCATATGATGGTAGATTCAGGTGCCCGTGGTAGTACCTCACAGCTTCGTCAGCTGGCAGGTATGAGAGGTCTTATTGCAAATACAGCAGGTAAGACTATTGAGGTTCCTATCCGTGCCAACTACCGTGAAGGTCTTAATATTCTTGAATATTTCATTTCTTCACGTGGTGCGCGTAAGGGTCTTGCCGATACCGCTCTTCGTACTGCCGACTCAGGTTACCTTACACGTCGTCTTGTTGACGTATCACAGGACGTTATCATCCGTGATAATGACTGCGGATGCCACGACGGTATTGTGGTAACAAAGATTATGGACGGCAACCGTGTTCTTGAGCCTCTTGAGGAAAGACTTACAGGCAGATATTGCTCTGAGCCTGTTATTGACCCCAACACAGGCGAGGTTCTTATGGAAACAGACAGGATGATGACTGCCGAGGATGCTAAGCGCATAGTTGACGCAGGCATTGAGGCTGTTAAAATCCGTTCACTTATTACCTGTAAATCACGTCACGGCGTTTGCCGCAAGTGCTACGGCGCAAACCTTGCATTTAACGAGCCTGTTCAGGTTGGTGAGGCAGTTGGTATTATTGCCGCTCAGTCAATCGGTGAGCCCGGTACACAGCTTACAATGAGAACCTTCCATACCGGTGGTGTTGCCGGCGGTGCGGATATCACTCAGGGTCTTCCGAGAGTTGAGGAGCTGTTTGAGGCAAGAAAGCCAAAGCAGCTTGCTATCCTCTCTGAAATTGAGGGTGATGTTAGATTTGAAGAAATCAAGAAGAGCCGTCACGTTGTAATTTACAACAGCGAAACCGCTGAGGAAAAGAAATATCTTATTCCTTACGGTGCACGTCTTTGCGAAAATATTGTTGAGGGTGCTCACGTTCAAAAGGGTACAGAGCTTACTCTCGGCGCAGTAAATCCACACGATGTTCTTGCAATTCTCGGCGAGGAGGCAGTTTATAACTACCTTATCAAAGAGGTTCAGTTTGCATATCGTACACAGGGTGTTGATATCAACGATAAGCACATCGAGGTTATCGTTCGTCAGATGCTTAAGAAATGTACTGTTGACGATGCCGGCGATACAGACCTTGTGGCAGGCACAATGGTTGACGTTGCTGCCGTTGACGAGGCAAACGATAAGATTGACGAGAGAATTAAGGCAGGGGAAACAGAGCTTAAAAAGGCAACATACATCCCTGTTCTTATGGGTATCACAAAGGCATCACTTGCTACCGATTCCTTCCTTTCAGCC
>CAMBQD010000102.1 GCA_945869905.1 uncultured Clostridia bacterium
CAATAATCCTTACTATGTCTCCCCTTTCATCTTTGATGCCTACTGAGGTAATTACTGTTTTTACATCCTTAGATTTGTATGTTGCTTTTATAAGCACATACTCGTCATTTTCAAAAATATCCTCAGTATCAATTAGTTCCATTTGACTTTTCATATATTCACCTCCAATTAATTAGTGGAGAATGAATTTAGATGTAACAAAAAAAATGCCCCTACTCAATTAAGAGCAGGGGCTGTTGTTATGACATTCTCAGCTTTTGGATATTGTGATGGAAGATAAGGATATATCCGCTTGGGATTACTGCCCAAAGGTTATCATCGTCATCCTTTACTGTTTTGCTGATTGTCACCTTTGTACCTTTCTTGAGATAAGCTTTTGCGCTTTTTCTTGACGAGGTTGCTTTCTTTTTGCCGTCGGCGGTGAGCTCGCTTACCTTTTTGATTACATATGTGCCGTTGGTTCTTCTTTTGTACACTCCGCAATTTTCTCTAAGCGTATATGTACCGTTCTGCACTGAGGGCAAGGCTGCTTTAAGATTGCTCTGATTCTTAGGTCTGAGAATGCCGTTGATATAATCACTGTCATAGGGCTTTTCTCTCAGCGTCATTTTATCGCCGTTGCCTGTTGCATTTTGGTCGTAATATTTGAATTTGCCGTTTGTATTGCTTTCTGCTACAACAAAAATATGGCCGTATGTACCGCTTGTTCTGATACCGATATCTCCCCTTTTCAGCTCACCGTTTGCATATTTCGGTGTGATGAAATCGAAATTATCCTTAAGCCATTCACTTTTATTTCTGTTAAGCCACCAATACTTTGCATTGCCCCAAAAGCCTTTTGTGAGACCGAGAACTCTGTCAATAAAGCAATCTATCAAATCAACGCACTGTACGCCGTACACGCCGTCATAATCCGTCCTTTTGCCCAGATATTTATTCACCCAAGCCTCAAATGACATTACTGCTCTGCCGGATCCAAGCTGCTCAGGCTTTTCAAGGTTCATTACTGCGGATATGCCGGCGGCAAGGGCTGAGGTTATCAAGCCGATAACGGCTGATTTAATTAGTGATTTTTCAGCAGTAAAATCAACTGTTGTAATACCAACGACTAAGCAGGCTATAAATGCCTGTATAAAAGTTCTTATTACCCTTTTAAAAGTTTCTTTTGTAAATTTCATTATTCGTTCTCCCTTTCTAAATCTTCTACTCTGTGATTTAACACCTTTATTTTTTCTTCAACAACGGGCATACGCTGAGCAAAGTTATTATGCCTGTCAACCTTCTGCTCTAATTTTTCAAGGCGGAAGGAGGTTAGCTTTGATGAGGTAACTATACCTCCAAATGAGCCGATAATAGTTCCCACCAAGGAAACAAGAGCAATTATTATTTCCGTATTCATTTTATCCTCCGTTTACATATTACAGAGCTAAGACCCCCTGTGCCTTTACATATTAGACAATAGTTAATTTTTTACAAGTGACAGTACTTTTTATTGAACTTTCCATATAGCCTATAAAGATTATAATACGCATAGAAAAATATATGTATATTTATACATATGTATGAATATTTATAACTATTTTTACAAATTGTATTGACAACGTAATATGTATGTGTATAATAATTAAGATATTACTTAAAACGGAGCTTTGCATAAAAATGAAAAAAGTATTCATTGACGGAAAAGACGGTACAACAGGTCTTAAAATATACAACAGATTTGAGGACAGAAATGATGTTGAGCTGCTGCTAATTGACAGTGAAAAGCGCAAGGACCCAAAGGAGAGAGCAAGGCTTATTAACGAAAGTGACATAACCTTTCTTTGCCTGCCCGACGCGGCATCAATTGAGGCAGTATCATTGGTTGAAAATGAAGGCACAACAATTATTGACACCTCCACTGCCCACAGAACATCAAACGGCTGGGCATACGGCTTTGCCGAGCTAAGCAAAAAACACAGAGAAAGCATTGAAAACAGCAACAGAATTGCGGTGCCCGGTTGTTATGCCAGCGGCTTTAACTCCATAGTTTATCCGCTTGTTAAACACGGATTTATTGATAGGGATTACGACATTGTGTGCTATGCTTTAAGCGGATACACAGGTGCAGGTAAAAAAGGTATTGCACAGTATGAGGATGCAAACAGGGACAGGGAGCTTGACTCGCCAAGGCTTTATGCACTCAGTCAGGAGCACAAGCACTTAAAGGAGATGAAGGCAGTAAGCAAGCTTTCAAAGGAGCCTATATTCTCCCCTATCATATGCGATTATCCCCAGGGTATGGTGGTATCCGTTCCCCTGTTTACTGACAAAATGACAAAAAAATATACTCCTGCCGATATATGCGAAATGTTCAAGGAGCATTATAGCGGCTCGGATATAGTCAAGGTTCGTGACCTTGGATACACAACCGGTATGATAGGCTCAAATAATTTTGCCGGAAGAGATGATATGGAAATTGAAATCAACGGCAACAGCGACAGAATTCTCATTACCTCAAGATTTGACAATTTAGGAAAGGGTGCATCAGGTGCAGCTATTCAGTGTATGAATATTGCAATGGGAATTGACGAAAAAACAGGACTCAATTTAGGAGAATAAAAATATGACAGAAGCAAGCTTAAAAAAAATAGACGGCGGAATATGTGCATCAAAAGGATTTAAGGCAAGCGGTACATACTGCGGAATAAAAAAGCCTGCAAATGACGACCCGACTATCAAGCACAAAAACGACATTTGTATGTATGTCAGCGACGTTGTTTGCAATGCGGCGGCAGTATACACACAAAACAAGGTTAAGGGCGCGCCTATCCTTGTAACAAAAGCAAACCTTGAAAAAAGCGGCAACAAGGCAATTGCAGTAATGGCCAACTCAAAGAATGCCAACACCTGTAACGCTGACGGTGTTGAAAAAGCAAACAGAATGTGCGAGCTTGTGGCAAATGAGCTTAATATACCTCAAGAGCAGGTTGTTGTGGCAAGCACAGGCGTTATCGGTCAGGTTTTACCTATTGAGCCCATTGAAAAGGCTGTACCTGTTCTTGTAAAGGAGCTTGACTACGGTAAAAACGAGGATGCCGCAACTGCAATTATGACTACGGATACAGTAAAAAAGGAATACGCAGTTGAATTTAAAATCGGTGATGCTGTATGTCATATAGGCGGTATGGCAAAGGGATCCGGTATGATTCATCCAAATATGGCAACCACTCTTAATTTTATTACCACAGACTGTGCAATTTCTGCTGAGCTTTTACAGAAGGCACTTAGCGAAATAGTTAAGGTTACATACAACTGTCTGTCCATTGACGGTGACACATCAACAAACGATATGGTATGCCTTATGGCAAACGGCTTGGCAGGTAATAACGAAATAACAAAGGAAAACGAGGATTTTGAAATATTCAAAACTGCATTATATGAGGTTATGGCAAGCCTTACAAGAATGCTGGCAAAGGACGGAGAGGGCGCAAGCAAGCTGCTTGAATGTATCTGTACAGGCGCACCTGATAAGGACACGGCAATAACAATTGCAAAAAGCGTTGTTTGCTCATCACTGTTTAAGGCGGCAATGTTCGGCGAGGACGCCAACTGGGGCAGAGTGTTATGCGCCATCGGCTATGCCGACGCAGATTTTGACATAAACAAGGTTGACGTTGATTTAAGAAGTGAAAAAGGTACGGTGGCAGTTTGCAGAAACGGTGCAGGCGTTGAATTCAGCGAGGAAAAGGCCGCGACAGTGCTTTCAAGCGATGAAATATATATTGACATTAATCTTAACCAAGGCAATGAAAATGCCACTGCCTGGGGCTGTGATTTGACATATGACTATGTAAAAATCAACGGTGACTACAGAACCTGATAGGGAGAACAGATATGAATATTGATAATCAAATGAAGGCGGAGATACTTGCTCATGCTCTGCCCCACATTCAGAAATACAGAAAGAAAATTGTTGTTGTTAAATACGGCGGAAATGCTATGATTAACGAGGAATTAAAAGAGGCTGTTATGCGTGATTTAGTTCTTCTCTCAACAATAGGAATAAGAATTGTACTCGTTCACGGAGGCGGTCCTGCAATTAACAAAACACTGGAAAAAATGCAGGTTGAAAGCAAGTTTGTAGATGGTCTTCGTGTTACCGACAGAGAAACCGTTGATGTTGTTCAAATGGTGCTTGCAGGAAAGGTCAACAAGGATTTGGTTTGCCAGATAGGTAATTTCGGCGGTCACGCCATCGGTCTTTCCGGTATGGACGGAAATATGCTTAAATGCAAGCCCCTTGATGATACACACGGCTATGTAGGAGAAATAACCGAGATTAATATGGATGTTGTTGAGGAAGCTCTCAACCACAGCTTTATCCCTGTCATCTCCACAATAGGATATGACGAAAAGGGTAACTGCTACAATATTAACGCCGATACAGCGGCTGCCGCCATTGCAGGAGCACTTAAGGCAGAGGCACTTGTTTCAATGACGGATATTGTGGGGCTTTTAAGGGACAAGGATGACGACTCC
>CAMBQD010000103.1 GCA_945869905.1 uncultured Clostridia bacterium
CAGCTGGATAGAGCAACTGCCTTCTAAGCAGTAGGTCGGGGGTTCGAGTCCCTCTCAGCGCGCCAATATAACGTCGGTAACAGCACTTCGGTGCTTTTACATATATGGTGGGATTAGTTCAGTTGGTTAGAGCGCCAGTTTGTGGCACTGGAGGTCATCGGTTCGAATCCGATATCCCACCCCACTTTTTTTATCTTTTTTTATCCCAATACATTGGGGTGTAGCCAAGCGGTAAGGCAACGGACTTTGACTCCGTCATGCGTGGGTTCGAATCCCGCCTCCCCAGCCACACCTCGTTTATCGGGGTGATATGATCCATTAGCTCAGATGGCAGAGCACTTGACTTTTAATCAAGGTGTCCGGGGTTCGACTCCCCGATGGGTCACCATAAAAAGACGAACTTTTGTTCGTCTTTTTATTTTTTTGCTATTTACATTTATATATAAATAGGATATAATAATTCTATATGCGAAAATTTATGTAAAACTGAGGCAGGTGCATAGTATGGACAGGTTTAAGCTTGTAAGTAAATATAAGCCCACAGGGGACCAACCACAGGCAATTGACGCCTTGGTTAAGGGTGTTATGAACGGTGACAGGGAACAGACCCTTATGGGTGTAACAGGCTCAGGAAAAACCTTCACTATGGCAAATATCATAGAACGGGTTAACAGACCTACACTTGTTCTTGCACACAATAAAACTCTTGCCGCTCAGCTTTGCAGTGAATTTCGTGAGTTTTTTCCCGAAAACGCAGTTGAGTATTTTGTGTCCTATTATGACTATTACCAGCCTGAGGCATATGTTCCAACAACAGATACTTATATAGAAAAGGATTCTGCAATTAATGATGAAATAGACAAGCTGCGCCATTCAGCAACTGCCGCGCTTTTTGAAAGACGTGACGTAATAATAGTTGCCTCCGTTTCCTGCATTTATTCCATTGGTGACCCTATAGACTATAAAAGTATGGTTATTTCACTGAGAACAGGTATGGAATACGGCAGGGACGCTCTTATTGAAAAGCTTGTTTCAATTCAGTACGAGAGAAATGATATTAACTTTGTTCGTAATAAATTCAGGGTTAGGGGAGATACTTTGGAGGTCTTTCCCGCCGGTTCCTCGGGCAGTGCAATACGTATTGAATTTTTCGGCGATGAAATTGACAGAATATGTGAAATTCAGCCCTTAACAGGTAAGGTTGAGGGTGTGCTTTCCCACGTGTGCCTTTATCCTGCGTCACACTATGTTGTAGGCGCAGAGAAAATGAATATTGCCATTGAAAAGATTTATAACGAAATGGTGGAGAGGGTAGCCTACTTTGAGGAAAAGGGCAAGCTGCTGGAGGCTCAGCGTATTAAAGAGCGCACAATGAACGACATTGAAATGCTGCGTGAAACAGGCTTTTGCAAGGGTATTGAAAACTATTCAGCCGTAATGAGCGGCAGAAAAACAGGTGAGGCTCCATTTACACTGCTTGATTATTTCCCTGATGATTTTTTGCTCTTTTGCGACGAAAGCCACGTTATGCTGCCGCAGGTAAGGGGTATGTATGCCGGTGACCGAGCAAGGAAGGAAAGCCTTGTGGAATACGGCTTTAGGCTCCCCAGTGCACTTGATAACAGACCGCTGAGGTTTGACGAATTTTACGGAAAAATAAATCAGGTTATTTTTACATCAGCCACACCCGGTGATTTTGAAAAGGAAAAAAGCACACAGATTGTTGAGCAGGTTATCAGACCTACGGGACTTCTTGACCCTGTTATAACCGTTAAGCCTACCGAGGACCAGATGGATGACCTGTTGTCTGAAATTAATATCCGTGCACAGAGAAAGGAACGTGTACTTGTAACCACCCTTACAAAAGCAATGGCGGAGGATTTAACAAAATACCTTGAGGGCTTTGATGTTAAGGTCCGTTATATGCACCACGATATTGATACGATTGAACGTATGGAAATTATACGTGATTTGCGTCTGGGTGAATTTGACGTGCTGGTGGGTATTAACCTTCTTCGTGAAGGACTTGATATACCTGAGGTGTCATTGGTAGCAATTCTTGATGCAGACAAGGAGGGCTTTTTGCGCTCCGAAACCTCATTGGTACAGACAATCGGACGTGCCGCTCGTAACGAAAACGGACAGGTTATTATGTATGCCGACAGTGTAACTCCGTCAATGGAAAGGGCAATTACGGAAACAGTAAGGCGCAGAGGCATTCAGGAAAAATATAATGAGGAGCACGGTATAACTCCTCAAACAATTAAGAAGGACGTTCATCAGATAATTGAAATAACCTCAAAGGAAAAGATTGAAGGCAAAAAGAAACATCTTACCAAAAAGGAAAAGCAATTGCTTATTACACAGCTTACAAAGGAAATGAAGGAGGCAGCTCGTATGCTTGAATTTGAGCACGCGGCATTCCTGCGCGACCAAATAGCCGAGCTTGAAAAATAATTTTTAATGACAAAGCTTTTTAATGATAAGAATTTTTGGAAAACTGCAATTAAGCTCACCGTGCCTGTTGCACTGCAGAATTTGCTTACAAGCTCATTTACGCTGGCAGACACACTGCTTGTCAGCAGCTTGGGCACGGTTGCCCTGTCCTCTGTGGGTATGATGGGACAGTGGTCATGGCTTATAAATATGATTTTGGTGGGCTTTTGCTCCGCCACAACCCTGTTTATTTCTCAGTTTTGGGGAATTAAAAATTTAAAAAAGATTAGGCATATCGGTGGAATTGCAATTATTTTTTCCCTTGCAGTTTCTGTTACCTTTACTGCTGTCAGCCTTTGTATTCCGGAGCTTATAGTCAGGATATTTAATTCCGATGCCGATGTAATTGAGGCAGGCTCACAGTATTTAAAAATTATGGCATTTTCCTTTTTGCCCATTGCCGTAACAAATATTCTTGCCGCCATTTTGCGCGCAGTGGAAAATGTAAAGCTACCTATGTATGTTTCTGGCTTTACCACTGTGCTTAATATTTTTCTTGATTACTGTATGATTTTCGGAAAATTCGGTTTTCATAAAATGGGTATTCGCGGTGCCGCCCTTGCCACAGCCGTTTCTGCTTGGCTGGGACTGGTACTTGTGGTTTTGATATCCTTTATTCAAAAAAATATTTTGGCAGTTAATTCACGTGATTTCTTCCGTTTTTCAAGGGAGGAGCTTAAAGCCTTTGTCTCAAAGGCTTCTCCTGTTGTGCTCAATGAAAGTATGTGGGGCTTGGGTACCTTTGTTTACAATATCGTTTTCGGCAATATGGGATACGAATATTTTTCAGCGCTGACAATTGTAAGAAGCTTTGAAAATATAGCCTTTGTTATCTTTATCGGTATTTGCAGTGCGTCATCTGTTATGATAGGTAAATCAATCGGTCAGGGCAAAATTGAAAGGGGTATTACCGACTCCAAGCGCTTTACCGTGATTGTGCCTGTTTTAGCGTTTGTGATTGCAGTGCTTATAGTAGTATTCAGAAATCAGCTTGTAAGCATATTTAATATGGGAAATAATATAAGTCAGCTTACAATATCAACTGCACGTAATTTGATGATAGTTTATGCGGCGGCATTTCCTTTAAGAATGATGCCTTATCTGGAGATAGTATCGGTATTCCGTTCAGGCGGTGATACAATTACAGGTGCAAAATATGAGCTTATATGCCTGTGGGCATTATCTGTTCCCGCCACAATTATCTCTGTATATGTGTTTAAGGTTCCCTTTATTGCCGCATATGCAATTATGTATATATTTGAGGATATACCGAAAAATATTCTTTGCTTCAGGCATTATTTGTCAAATAAATGGATAAAGCCTGTAACAAAGGAAGGCGTTGAAGGACTTAAAAGCTTTAAGATGAAAAAGGACGGTAAAAATCAGTGATAAAAAATATAGTGGTTAAGGGTGCCAGAGAGCATAACCTGAAAAATATTGATGTGGAGATACCACGTGATAAGCTTGTAGTTTTTACCGGTCTTTCAGGCTCCGGTAAGTCAAGCCTTGCCTTTGACACAATTTATGCCGAGGGACAGCGTAGGTATGTTGAATCGCTGTCATCATATGCAAGGCAGTTTTTGGGACAAATGGAAAAGCCCGATGTTGACTATATAGACGGACTTTCTCCTGCAATATCCATTGACCAAAAGACCACCAGCCGCAATCCACGTTCCACAGTAGGTACTGTTACGGAAATATACGATTATTTGCGCTTGCTTTATGCCCGTATCGGTATACCCCACTGTACAAAGTGCGGCAGGGAAATCACTCAGCAAACCGTTGACCAGATTGTTGACGCAGTTATGAGGCTGGAGGAAAAAACAAAAATACAGGTTATGGCGCCTATTGTTAGGGGACGCAAGGGTGAATATACCAAGGAGCTTGACGGCATACGCAAGTCAGGCTTTGTCCGTGTGCGTATTGACGGCGCAGTTTATGACCTGTCTGAGGAAATTAAAATTGATAAAAACAAAAAGCATACTATTGAGGTAATGGTTGACCGTCTTGTTATCAGCGA
>CAMBQD010000104.1 GCA_945869905.1 uncultured Clostridia bacterium
TACGCAGGGAATACCTCTTTCAGACAAATCTCTTGCACCGCGGAAGGAGCCGTCGCCGCCGATAACAACAACGCCTTCAATACCCCATTCCTGACAGGTGCGGATAGCCTTGCGCATACCCTCCTCCGTAGCAAATTCAACAGAACGTGCAGAATAAAGAATTGTACCGCCTCTGTTGATAATATCGGAAACCGAGCGAAGATCCATTTCAATGAAATCGCCGTTAATAAGGCCGTTATAACCTCTGATAACTCCGTAAACCTTAATACCGTTTTCACAGGCAGTACGTACTACTGCACGAACGGCAGCATTCATACCGGGAGCATCTCCGCCGCTGGTTAAAACTGCAATTGTTTTCATAACTAATTTTCCTCCTGTATCTAAAGCTGATATCACATTACATTGTATTTTAATATCTGTGAGTAAAAATGTCAAGTATTGACTTATTTTTCACCCAATAAATACTACATTTTCACTGCCCAGTATGCGTTTCAGTTCATTTAATTCCGTTTCGTTAACCTCCACAAAATCCTCTTTTTTCTGAAGCTCATACCTTTTGCTTTCAATATAGTAAAAATACAAGGGAATTGTTCCTTCAAAAATCGTCGTAACTCTTTTTGCCAATTCTATATTGGGGTCACTGTCATTTTTAAACCGCAGAAACAGACCGTGCTTTTTCTTTTTATGGGCTTGAGTATTTGACTGCTGCTCCTTCTCGAAAGCAGGTGAATTTTCCGACGGAGGAGCCGTTATTTCACCTGCAAGTATTTTTGCATCCTTCTGCTCCTCAACAGACAGATTACCCGTAACGCTGATAACACTGCCCTCATAAATAAGCTGTGAATACCTTTCAAGAGTGTTCGGAAACACAATAATTTCAATTGAGCCGTACAAATCCTCAGCCGTAACAAATGCCATTGCGGCACCGTTTCGCGTTTGCTTAAGAGTAACGTGGGTGATAATTCCGCACAGCTTTACCCTGCTTTTGTCTTTATATTCGGACATCTCGTCCTTCTCTGCCTCAATTAAATCAATTGTGTAGGCATAGCCAAGACGGCGGCAAATATCCGCATATTTATCCATAGGATGACCTGACAAATAAAGCCCTGTCATTTCCTTTTCCATTTTAAGCAGTTCATTTTTCGGAAATTCAGCAACATCGGGCATATCCTCATTAAAGGACATTGCGTCGCCCTGTCCCAAGTCGAAAAAGCCCACCTGACCGTAGCGGGTGTTATTTCTGTAGTTTTCAATATTTGTTAAAAGGGACGGAAGTGCCTGAAGCATCTGCCGCCTGTTGCAGCCAAAGCAGTCCATTGCACCGCATCTGATAAGGCTTTCAACGGCACGGCGGTTAAAATGCCCCTCCTGCATACGCATACAAAAATCGGACAAATCGGTAAAGGGTCCGTTCTTCCTTTCCTCCACCACATCGTCAATAAAATCAGAGCCCACATTTTTTATACCCAAAAGGCCGTAGTTTATCACTCTGCCGTTGGCGGTAAAGCCCTTCATTGAGGTATTAATATTAGGAGGTCCCAATCTAAGCCCTATGCGTTTACACTCCGCCGTATAACGTGAAATCTTATTTGACTGGTCAAGAACCGATGTCATAAGCGCCGCCATAAACTGAGCAGGATAATAATACTTAAGATATGCCGTTCTGTACGCCACCAGTGCATAACAGGCGGCGTGGGATTTGTTAAAGGCGTATTTTGCAAAATCTGACATTTGGTCAAATATGGTATTGGCTGTACTTAGGTCAATTCCGTTTTTCTCACAGCCTGAAATAAAGGTTTCCCTTTCCCTTTCCATAACGTCAATTTTCTTTTTACTCATGGCACGGCGCACAATATCGGCTCTGCCGTAGGAGTAGCCTGCAAGCTCACGGAAAATCTGCATTACCTGCTCCTGATACACCATACAGCCGTAGGTGTTTTCAAGTATAGGCTTCAGCTTGTCCGTTAAATATTTAACCCTTTCGGGATTATGTGAATTTTCCACAAAGGTATCAATCTGTTTGGCAGGTCCCGGTCTGTAAAGGGATGTGGCGGCAATCAAATCCTCCAACGCCCTTGGCTTAAGATTGGTAAGCATTTGCTTCATACCTGAGGATTCAAACTGAAATATTCCCTCAGTCTGTCCCCTTGCAAACATACCGTAAACCTTTTCGTCGTCAATAGGTATACTGTTAATATCAATACCAGCTGCCTTTGACGCGTCATCAATAACAGTAAGAGTCCTTAGTCCCAAAAAGTCCATCTTAAGAAGACCCAGCTCCTCAAGAGTAGTCATAATATACTGGGTAACAGGAACTCCGTCATTGGTGGCAAGGGGAACATAGGTTGACACAGGATTATGGGTAATAACAACACCTGCCGCATGGGTGGAGGTGTTTCTGGGCATACCCTCAACCTTTTTTGCCGTTTCAATAAGCTCGTTTACCTGCGGATTTTCCTTCATTAAATCCGAAAGCTCCTTTGACTTATTGACAGCCTGTTCAATTGTAATATGAAAATCGTTTGGCACAAGCTTTGCGACGGCGTCAACTGCGGCATAGGGCATACCCATTGCCCTGCCCACATCACGTATTGCCGCCCTTGTGGCAAGTGTACCGAAGGTAACAATCTGCGCAACATGGTCTGCACCGTATTTTTTTGTTACGTACTCAATTACCTCCGAGCGTCTTTCATAGCAAAAATCAATGTCAAAGTCCGGCATTGATACGCGTTCAGGGTTAAGAAAGCGCTCAAAAAGAAGGTTGTATTTCATTGGGTCAAGGTCTGTTATCCCCATACAGTATGCGGCTATAGAGCCTGCACCCGAGCCTCTGCCGGGTCCTACGGGAATATCCTTGCTTTTTGCAAAGGATACAAAATCAGATACTATCAAATAGTAGTCTGTGTACCCCATTTTTTCCACCGTGTCAAGCTCATACTCAAGCCTGTCATAATACTCCTTAGGCGGATTTTCTCCGTAACGCTTTTTCATTCCCTGCATACAGAGCATTTTGAAATATTCAAAATGGTCCATATTGTCGGGTGTTTCATAGTAAGGGAGCTTGGTGGTGCCAAATTCAAAATCAAAATTACACCTGTCTGCAATTATCTGAGTATTATCAATTGCCTCGGGAACATCGTCAAATATTTCACGCATTTCCAGTTCGCTTTTAAGATAAAATTCGTTGGCGTGAAATTCCAGTCCCGTATCATCACCTATCACGTGGTTTGTGGCAATACAAATAAGCACCTGCTGAATTTTTGCGTCGTCCTTTTCAATATAATGGACATCATTGGTGGCAACCAAGGGAATACCTGTCTCCCTTGAAATTCTTTTTATTCCCTCATTAACCGCCATCTGCTCCGGCAGGCCGTGATTTTGGAGCTCAAGATAATAATTGCCTGAGCCGAAAATATTGTTATACCAAAGTGCAGTGCGCTTTGCCTTTTCATAATCCTTTTGCAAAATTGCCTGCGGTATTTCACCTGCAAGGCAGGCAGAAAGGCATATCAGCCCCTCGTGATGCTTTTCAAGCAAATCGCGGTCAATCCTCGGTTTAAAATAAAAGCCCTCCGTAAAAGCCCTTGAAACCATATGTATAAGATTTTTATATCCGGTTTCATTTTCACAAAGGAGTATAAGGTGATTATATTCCTTGTCAAGCACCTTGTCCTTATCAAATCGCGTTCTGGGGGCAACATAAACCTCACAGCCTATAATGGGCTTTATCCCCTGCTTTTTACAAGCCTTATAAAAATCAACAGCCCCGTACATATTACCGTGGTCGGTAATAGCAAGAGACTGCATTCCAAGACTCCTTGCACGGCTCACCAGCTGCTCGATTCGGCAGGCACCGTCAAGCAGAGAAAATTCAGTATGTGTGTGCAAATGAGTAAACATATTTTTCACCTATTCACTGATACTATCGGCAATTTCAACAATTCTTTTCAGCCTGTGATTAACTCCTGAGCGCGACATACCGCTGAGCCTTGACAGCTCGGACAGTGACGCCTCCGGATTATCGCGTCTTAAAATTGCCATTTCCTTTAAATCGTCTTTTAAATAGTCAAGTCCTTTTGCTCTTTCAATTTTTTCAACTGCCTCAATATGAGCATAGCTTGCCTTGACGGTTCTTTCAATATTGGCAGTTTCACAGTTGGCAGTGCGGTTTGCCTTATTCCTGAAATCCTTCACGATTTCAACATTCATCATCTCAAACATTGCCGATGACGCACCCATAAGGTACAGGCAATCCTCAATTGCCTCACTGTCTTTAAAATACACTATGTTATAGCCTTTTCTGTTTGACAGCTTTGGAGAAAGCTCAGTTTCCTCCAGCAATGTTATCAGGCTTTTTGACAGGTTAAGATACGGCACCGTAAATTCAAGATGGTAGTCCTTTTTAGGGTCAGATACAGTACCGCAGGACAAAAACGCCCCTGCAAGAAAAGCATGCAGGCATTCCGGACAATCAAAATTTGCGTGATTTATTCTTAAGCTTGAGTTATCGTTATG
>CAMBQD010000105.1 GCA_945869905.1 uncultured Clostridia bacterium
AGAGCTCTGTTTTTAACAACAATGTAATCGTCGTCATCATTTTCGTTTTGGAGCTGTTCAACAACAATCCTTTTTACATCCAGTGAAAAATCTTTATTAACATCCTCTGCACATCTGTCACAAAAGCCGCAGAAGGTAAAGCCGATATTGACATCAAGATAAACTATATCTGCCTTTGTAAACAGCCTGCCCTTAACCTTAACACCGTCTTTAATGGGGGTATAGCCACTGTAAATCAAGCTGCTTAAATCAAAAACCGAATTAATCTTTATTTCACTTACGGATGAATTAAAAAGACCGGTAAGGTCAATTTTCATAAAATCACCTCGTATGTGCTGCTCGCACTTGCACCTTAGTATTATATATATTAGGTTGCCCTTTGTCAATAGAAATTTGCAAAAATTCGTCTAATTATCAATTTGCAACGCATACAAAAAATTGTATTAAAAATATGAATTTGTTGTAAAATTGTGACTGAGATATTGATATTTTTTTGTCAATGTAGTAAAATTATGGAGTAGCAATGCTACAAGTATATTTTTAGGAGATGTGAAAATGCCAAATAGATTTGTATTAAACGAAACAAGCTATCACGGCGCAGGTGCTATTCAGGAAATAGCAACAGAGGTTAAAGGAAGAGGCTTTAAAAAAGCATTTGTTTGCTCAGACCCAGACCTTATCAAATTCAATGTTACCAAAAAGGTAACAGACGTTCTTGACAATGCTGACATAGCTTACGAAATTTACAGCCAAATCAAGCCAAACCCAACAATTGAAAATGTACAGACAGGCGTAGAGGCCTTTAAGGCAAGCGGCGCTGACTGCATTATCGCTATTGGCGGCGGTTCATCCATGGATACTGCCAAGGCTATCGGTATCATCATCAAGAATCCGGAGTTTGCCGATGTTCGTTCACTTGAGGGTGTTGCACCTACAAAGAACAAGTGTGTACCTATTATTGCTGTTCCTACTACAGCAGGTACAGCAGCTGAGGTTACAATCAACTATGTAATCACAGACGCTGAAAAGAACAGAAAAATGGTTTGTGTTGACGTTCATGATATTCCAGTAGTTGCAGTTGTTGACCCTGATATGATGTCATCAATGCCTAAGGGACTTACAGCAGCAACAGGTATGGACGCTCTTACACACGCTATTGAGGGCTACATAACAGCAGGTGCTTGGGAGCTTTCGGATATGTTCCATATCAAAGCAATAGAGATTATTTCAAAGCACCTCAGAGGCGCAGTTGACAACACACCTGAAGGCAGAGAGGGTATGGCTCTGGGCCAGTATATTGCCGGCATGGGCTTCTCTAACGTAGGTCTTGGTATAGTTCACTCAATGGCTCACCCGCTTGGTGCTCTTTATGACACACCTCACGGTGTTGCAAATGCAATTATTCTTCCTACAGTTATGGAATATAATGCACCGGCAACCGGTGAAAAGTACAGAGATATTGCCAAGGCAATGGGTGTTGAAGGCGTTGATAATATGAGCCTTGATGATGCAAGAAAGGCTGCAGTTAATGCGGTTAAGCAGCTTTCACAGGATGTTGGTATTCCTGCTGACCTTAAGGAGATTGTTAAGCCTGAGGATGTTGATTTCCTTGCTCAGTCTGCATATGATGACGCCTGCCGTCCCGGTAATCCAAGAGAAACAAGCGTTGCAGAAATCAAAGAGCTTTATCTTTCACTTATGTAATCAAAATAATTTAAGCGGTGCAGTTAACTGTACCGCTTTATTTACGTAAAAAAACATCCGCCATATCCGGCGGATGTTAATTTTTTTATTACATTTCTTCGCAATAATCAAAGATTTCTACAGGTAAATCTTCCTTATCACAGCTGATGGTGAAATAGAAGTTTACATCAGTTGCCTCAGAAAGCTGTGAAAGCATCTCAAAGAACTGAGGAAGCTTTTCATACTCTCTGCCCACGATCTTGAATGTTGCGTCAACAAGAATATCTGTTACATCATAGTTACCTGCACAGATACCTGCCAAAAATCCGTAAAATGCCTTGTGACCGTTGATAAGATATGTTTCTGTTTCAAGCAGACGAGCTTTTGAAGAAACATCATATGTAAGCTTAGGCTCCTTTTCAACGCAAACAACGTTGCCGTCTGAATTTTCAACACAAGCATTAACCTGCTCGATTAATCTTTTTGTTTTACCTGCGCCTTTATTACCTATGATAAGTTTAATCATTATAATTCCTCCAAAGGTGATTTATTTTACATCTACATCTTAACATATGCCAAGACGTTTTTCAAGACTTTCTTTTTCCTTTTCGTAACCCGGTTTACCTAAAAGAGCAAACATATTCCTTTTATAGCTTTCTACACCGGGCTGATTAAATGGATTTACTCCGAGAATGTAGCCTGAAACGGCACAGGTCTTTTCAAAGAAATAAATAAGGTAACCCATATCCTCAGGTGATAATTCGTCACATTCAATAACAAGATTACCTACGCCTCCGTCTGTATGAGCTAGCAGAGTACCCTCTCTTGCCTTTTCATTAACAAAGCTCATTGTTTTACCTGCAAGGAAATTAAGACCGTCAATATTTCCCTCCTGCTCAGTAATAACAAAATCAGTATGTGGCTTATTGAACTTAATTACGGTTTCAAACATAAGCTGTCCGCCGCTTTCCTGAATAAACTGGCCGACGGAATGAAGGTCAGTGGAAAATACACAGGAAACAGGATAAAGCCCCTTGCCGTCCTTGCCCTCACTTTCGGCAAAAAGCTGCTTTAACCATTCGTTAAACATTGCCATACAGGGCTCGTAGGATACAAAGCATTCAAGCTTTTTACCCTTGTTGTAAAAGGCATTTCTTATTGCGGCATATTTAAGAATATCATTTTCCTCAATATTCTTACTGTTAAGTGAATCCTGTGCAAGCCTTGCACCTGACATAAGCCTGTCAATATCAATACCCGCAACTGCAATGGGTAGCAGGCCAACGGCTGTAAGAACAGAAAATCTGCCGCCCACATCATCGGGAACCACAAAGGTTTCATAGCCCTTTGAGTCGGCAAGCTCCTTTAATGTGCCCTTGCTTTTATCTGTGGTGGCAAAAATTCTTTTTGCAGCCTCTTCCTCGGAATATTTACTGTATATAATATCACGGAAAACTCTGAAGGCAATTGCAGGCTCTGTTGTTGTACCGCTTTTGCTGATAACATTAACGCAGATGTCCTTGCCCTCACATATAGATACAAGCTCTGTAAGCATTGAAGGGCTGATGGAATTACCGATAAAATAAATATCGGGAGTATCCTTTTTTATATTATTGTAGTTTGGTGAAGTTAATGCCTCAATAACGGCTCTTGCACCAAGGTATGAGCCGCCGATACCGATAACAATTAAAATGTCTGCATTTTTCTTGATATAATCGGCAGCCTTCTTGATACGGTCAAATTCCTCTTTATCATAATCTGTGGGAAGTGTAACCCAACCAAGAAAATCATTGCCTGCACCTGTTTTGTTATGGAGTGTTTCCATAGCCTCTACAGCCTTTGGTGCAAGCTGCTGAATATCCTGTGGTGTAACTATACCTTCGGCATGGTTTGAAATAAATTTAATTGACATAATATCGCCTCAGTTCACTATATTAATTTACATAAATAATATAATTTTTACTTGAGAAAATATAGTACACCATTTTGACAAAACTTGCAACATTTTTTTCATTAATTTGCTAAATGTTTTTAAGCAGTTCATTAAATATATAAGAAAAGCTGATTATTTTTACATTTTCGGATGCAGTTAAGGGAACCGACGCCACCTGCTCATTGCCGCTCATTACCAAAACCTCACCTAAAACATCTCCTTCTTTTACGGGAGCCTTCACCTTTTCCTTAATTTTATATTCATATTCAAATTCTCCTGCATTTTTTGTAACCAAAATACTTTTGGCGTTATCTGCAATCGGAACAATTTTTTTAATTACTCCGTTTTGAACCTTTACAGGAGTTATTTTGCTTTTATCAAGCTCAATACTGCAAAGCTTATAATTTGCAAAGCCGAAATCCAAAAGCTCTGTAGACATATTAAATCTGTCATCGCTTGTATCTGCACCCAACACCACAGATACAAGACTTAGACCGTCCCTTTCGGCAGTGGCGCACAGGCAAAAGCCTGCATTTGACGTAGTGCCTGTTTTAAGTCCGGTAATTCCGTTATATTTATTAACAAGCTTATTGGTGTTATTAAGCTCTGTTTCGCCGTCTCTCAGCGAATCAAGCCACACTGTTGAATACTCTTTAATAAGGTCATATTTCATTACCTCGGTTGCAATAACGGCCAAATCGTATGCACAGGAATAATGATTTGTTATTTCGTCATCAAGACCTGTGCAGTTTTCAAAATTACTGTCCTTGAGTCCGAGAGCCTTTACCTTGTCATTCATCATATCAACAAAGCCGGATTCACTGCCTGCAATATATTCCCCAAGCAGTGTACAGGCGTCGTTTGCAGAGGCAATTACCACTGCCTTAAGCAAATCATT
>CAMBQD010000106.1 GCA_945869905.1 uncultured Clostridia bacterium
CACGGTGTTCGCTGTATAATTATTCCTGCTACACAGTCAATTTATCTTCAGTGCATAAAGGAAGGCCTTGCCGAGATTTTTGTTAAGGCAGGGGCAGTTGTTTCCACTCCAACCTGCGGTCCGTGTCTTGGCGGCCATATGGGTATTCTTGCGGCAGGTGAAAGGGCAGTTTCAACATCTAACCGTAACTTTGTCGGCAGAATGGGACATACAAAATCTGAAATCTATCTTGCTTCTCCTGCAGTAGCCGCAGCATCTGCTTTGGCAGGTTATATTGCAGACCCGAGAAAAGCATAAGGAGGGGTAAATATGAAAGCAAAAGGATTAGTACATAAATTCGGCGATAATGTTGATACGGATGTTATCATCCCTGCACGTTACCTTAATAAGAGTGACGAGGCTTGGCTGGCTTCTCACTGTATGGAGGACATTGACGCCGATTTTGTTAATAAGGTAAAGCCGGGTGATATTATGGTGGCTGAGGCTAATTTCGGCTGTGGTTCATCACGTGAGCACGCACCTATTGCCATTAAAGCGTCAGGTATTTCCTGCGTTATTGCGTCAACCTTTGCGCGTATTTTTTATCGCAATGCAATTAATATCGGTCTTGCCATTCTTGAATGTGACGAGGCTGCAAGGGATATTAAAGAGGGCGATGAGGTTGAGGTTGACTTTGACAGCGGTGTAATCACTAACTGTACGACAGGTAAAACCTATAAGGCTCAGCCGTTTCCTGAATTTATACAGAATATTATCAAAAACGGCGGTCTAATGAATTCTATCAGCAAATAAGAGGCTTTAAAATGCAACTGACTTTATCCAAGGAAAATCTGCGCTATGCCTGGGGCTCAACTACTGAATACTGGTTTTGCAGAACAGATTATATGATTTATAAATTCAGCGACCTTCCCTGTGAGGATTATGCAAGGTTGGTTGAGCTGGGCTATATCCCTTTTCTTACAATCAGTAATGAAGAGGTTATAAGGGCTTATATCAAGCATATTAACAATCCTAAGGTTTCCGCCAAGTTTGACGGTCTTTCCTCCTATGATTGTGTTGAAACCTTTTGGAAATACTTTAACGCCTATAAGGATATATCCTCCGGCTTTGACAGCTTTGAAGAGGATTATGTTATGAAAAAGGTTACCGAATGGTGTGAGGAAAACGGCGTTAACTACAAAATCGAAGAATAAGAAAACAGGTATCTTTTTAGATACCTGTTTTCTTATACATATGAATGCTCAACCGTTACCACAAGGCTGATTGCTTCATCCTTTTCCTTAAATTTTCTGTCAAGCTCCTTTAGTATTTGGGAGCTTGTTTTGTTCTTTTCATAGGGCACCACCAAGTCAAATATAAGGTTTGTATGAGTAGGACCTTTTACCATTTTAAAATCGTGGAAGGTGTAATTGTCGTTAATCTGCATTATGATATCTTTGGTTAAAGCCTTGTATTTGTCAACCTCCTCATCATCAACAACAATGGGGTCCATATGTATGCAGATGACGATTTTAAGCTCCTTTTCAATTTTTCTTTCTATGTTATCAATGATATCGTGAATTTCAACAATATCAGCCGTTGACGGCACCTCTGCGTGGGCAGATGCAATAATTCTGCCGGGTCCGTAATCGTGAACAATTAAATCGTGAACACCTATAATCTGTTCTTCGCTCATCATAATTTTTTCTATATTTTTTACAAGCTCCTCTGACGGCGGCTGACCTAAAAGCTTTCCCAAAATATCCTTTACAATGTCAACGCCTGCAAGGAAAATAATGATTGCCACCACAAGACCTATTATGCCGTCTGCTCTTTTAAACGGTGTGAAATATGCAATCAGCAGTGCAATGATTGTTGCGCCTGTGGCAATACAGTCGTTTAGGCTGTCCTGCATCACTGCTTTAAGGTTTATATTGTCGGTCTTTTTGTACAAAATATTGTTGTAATAGGCCATAAAAAGCTTTACCGATATGGCAATGACAAGAACAACAATATACCAAATATTAAATTTTACATCCTGCGGATTAATGATTTTTTCAACGGAGCTTTTGGCAAGCTCAAAGCCCATAAGAAAAATAAAGAAGGATACTATCAGGGCGGATATGTATTCAAGTCTGCCGTGACCGAAGGGATGCTCACGGTCCACAGGCTTATTAGCAAGCTTTGTGCCTGCAATTGTAACAATGCTGGAGCCTGCGTCGGACAGGTTGTTAACAGCATCGGCGGTGATGGAAACGGAGCCGGTCAGTGAGCCCACCAAAAATTTTACCGCACACAGAATAATATTGCATATAATTCCAACAAAGCCGCTGAGTATTCCTAATTTTTCACGCTTTGCTTCACCCTGTAAATTCTTCTTTGCAACATATTTGTCAATTGCTTTACTTATCATAATGTTACCTCTTTTATTGGTATAATTAGGTTATATCATATTTTGTGCTTTAAAACAATATAATTTTATGATATAATAAAAGTTGGTGATAAGATGAGAAAATTATTAATAATTAACGGCTCTCCCCGTGAAAACGGAGTTTGCGCAGAGCTTATCAATCAGGTGAAAAAATATTTTCTTGATTGCGAAATAAAGCAGTACGATACCTTTAAAATGGCACCTGCACCCTGTAATGACTGCAAATACTGTGAATACCATGACGGCTGCTCCAATAGAGATTTGGATTTGTTTTTTGAGGATTTTGAGGAGGCGGATTATATAGCCTTCTTTACTCCCGTATACAATAATTTCTTTCCTGCGCCTCTTAAGGCTGTAATTGACCGCTTTCAGCGCTATTACAGCGCACGGTTTAAACGCGGTGCAAAGCCGCCCATTGAAAAGCATAAAAGGGTGGGTGCGGTTATTGTCAGCGGTTCAAATGCAAGGCAGTGTGCGGATTATATGGTTTCCACACTTAAGCAGTCCTTTTCCGTGCTTAACGGTGAGGTGTGCTCACGTTATTATATTCCAAATACTGATTTAGGTAACTATACCTTTAATCTGACTGAGCTTGAAAAATTTGTACATTTTCTAAAAGGATAAGAGATATGAGCTTTCATATCTCTTTTTTTGTTAACCTTTAATTTATATATTATATATTGCATATTAATAATCATCGTGGTATAATTAACTGAATATATAATGGAGAAGTATGTATGATTATTCTCGGTATTGACCCGGGCTACGCCATAGTGGGCTGGGGTGTGCTCGAATATAAAGCAAATAAATTCAAGGTTTTGGGCTACGGTGCCATCACAACCGACGCCCACACTCCTTTTCCTCTTAGGCTTCAGACAATTTATAACGATATGTGCTATTTGCTTGAAAAGTATAAGCCTGATGTTATGAGCATGGAAAAGCTTTTTTACAATAACAATGCCAAAACGGTTATTGATGTTGCACAGGCAAGAGGAGTAATTACCTTGGCGGCACAGAACTATTCGGTTGATATTTTTGAATATACTCCGCTTCAGGTTAAGCAGTCAGTGGTGGGCTACGGCAGGGCTGAAAAAAAGCAGGTGCAGGAAATGACAAGGGTTATTCTTAATCTTGATAAAATTCCTAAGCCTGACGATACCGCCGATGCACTGGCAATGGCAATATGTCACGGTCACTGCAGCGGCTCGTTAATGGGAACTTTAAAGGAATTCAGGTGATTTTATGCTGTATAATATTAGAGGCAGGCTTACTGCTTGCGACGTTAATTTTATAGTTGTTGAATCCGGCGGAATAGGCTTTAAATGCTTTACTTCACTTAACACCGTTAAGGAAATCGGCAAAGCAGGCGACGAGGTTAATGTGTATACATATCTTGCGGTACGTGAGGATGCTATGGATTTGTACGGCTTTGCAAGCCTTGCCGAGCTGGATTTCTTCAAGCTGCTGATTTCTGTTTCAGGTGTGGGACCAAAGGCGGCGGTTGCAATACTGTCGGAGCTTTCTCCGGACAGGCTGGCTGTTTGTATTGCCTCAGGCGATTCAAAGGCAATTACAAAGGCACAGGGCGTCGGTCAGAAGACTGCACAGAGGATTGTTCTTGAGCTTAAGGATAAGGTGGGGGCAGTTACAGTGGGCGATGGCTCCCAAGACGTTGTCAGTGCCGCCTCTGTTTCACAGGGCAGTAATTCCTCTGAGGCGGTGGAGGCTTTGGTTGCCTTGGGCTATTCACAGTCGGATGCCGCAGTTGTTGTGGGCAGTATGGATAAATCACTTTCAGTCGATGAAATGATTAGGCTCGGTCTTAAACAGCTTGCAAAAAAATTATAGGAGATAAGCTATGCAGGAAACGGAAATGGATTTTGAAAACAGAATTATTACCTCTGATTTCACTCCTGAGGATAACGATATAGAAAATTCCCTCAGACCTAAAACCCTTGACGAATATATCGGTCAGGATAAGGTTAAGGAAAATTTAAAGATATATATTGAGGCAGCTAAGGGCAGGAGAGAGGCACTTGACCACGTGCTTTTGTATGGACCTCCCGGTCTTGGTAAAACTACA
>CAMBQD010000107.1 GCA_945869905.1 uncultured Clostridia bacterium
CCGGCAAGTATGACAGTGAGGTAAATGACAAAAACCGGCCGTCCTCCCTTGAAACACTTAACAAAAACGGTATTGTGTTTGAAGATGAATAGCAGTATGATTGACAAATAAAACGGTTTGTGATATTGTATCAGTGTTAAAATTTCCGTTTTATTACAGTGGAAAGAGATGAAAATATGAAAAAGATTATTTCCGTTATGCTTTCCGTAGTGATGATGGTGTGCGCATTGAGCGTAACCTCCGTTACGGCGATGGCAGCCTTTGTGGGCAGTATAGAAACTACAACTAAAGAATTTAACGCAGATGTTACGGTTAACGGTTCACCGTCTGTTGACGGTAAGTATGAAATCGTGGATCCGACGGAGGACGTGGAATACGATGTAAAGGTAGAGTTTACCTATTCAGGTGACGAGCCCTTGCAGTATTGGGAAATACCGGGCTTGCAGGAGGGCGTTGACTACGTCATTATCTCCAACGAGAACAATAAGCTTGTAGTAGGGATAATAAATGATGATGTTAACTACATTAAAGCAAATGCGGTTACGGCAATTGATGACGCAAAAACAACCACTGTGCCGGCAACTGTTAATAACAGCAGAAAATCTCCGAAAACAGGTGCAGGCTTTGCGGCTGCGGCAGTAGGTGCGGCGGCTGCGGGAATTGCAGTTGCTTGTGTGTCAAAAAAGAGAGGAAAGTAAATTTTAGGGTTCAAGGTAGCGGCTTTGGACCCTTTTGTTTGTTAAGAGGATAAAAATGAGCAGAATACATACCTCAGGCAAAAACGTAAACAGCAGGTTTATTAAAGCACTAAAAAAAATTGCTTTGGTGCTGATAGCGTTATTGCTTGTAATGGCTGTTGCGGTTGTGGGCACATTTGAATTTTTAAAATATCAGGGCAAAAAATCAGCCCTGCCCGACGTTAAGCAAAACAGCAATTATGTTGAGATAATTGAATATAACGGCAAAAGGTATAAATATAACGAAAATATTTTTTCCGTTGCATTTTTAGGTGTTGACAGGGAGGAATTTCTTTCTGCCGATGAAACCGATTTTGTTGGTGCGTCCGACGCAATGATGGTTATTACCGTTGATGTGAAAACAGGTGACGCAAGGGTTATAGCTCTGCCCAGAGATATTATGGTGCAGATGGATACCTTTGTTGACGGCTCTGATGAAATCCGTCGTGAAGAGGAGCATCAGCTTTATTTGGCGTATTCCTACGGTGACGGCGGCGAGCTTAGCTGTCAAAATGCGGTTGACGCCATCAGCAGAGTGCTTTATAACGTCACCATTCAAAAATATTATGCTCTTGATTTGTCCGGTATTGCCGCACTTAATGATGCAATCGGCGGCGTTGTTTTGAAATCTAAATATGATTTCCCGCAATATGATATAAAGACCGGCGATGTTGTTACACTGAAGGGTGATATGGCTGAAAGCTATGTGCGTTCAAGAGATACTGATACAATAACGGCGTCGCTGGACCGTTTGGATAGGCAGGTTCAGTATGTGGAATCCTTTGTTTCTCAGATTACGCCGGCAGTGCTGGTGGATTTTTCCAAGGTTTCACAGCTTTATAACATAGGCAGTGAGTATTCCCAAACAAATCTTTCCGCAAGTGACGCTGCATATCTTGCCTCGCTGTTAATTTCAAAGGGGACATTTAATTTTGAAACCTACACAATTGACGGTGAAATGAAGGGATATGATGATGAAACCCTTGATGACACAGTGCACGCCGCCTTTTATCCCGACGAGGAGTCGGTTATGCAGACGGTTTTGGATGTGTTTTATACAAGAATAGGATAAATTAAAGGCTGTGAAAAATTTGTTTTCACAGCCTTTTTTTCTGTCTATTAATAAATCTTGTAGAGTCCTGCGCCGTGGGATTTGATATTTGCAGTAAATTTATTCTTAAAGCTGCCTACAATTTTTTTGTTCCAAATGTCATAAACCGTGTACTCTGTATCAGGCATCAGAATTTCGCCCAGCTCAAGCCCTACGTTATGGTCATCATCCCTTGTGTTAAACAGTGCGGCATATTTACAGCCTCTGCCATTTGATACCCATATGATTTCACCCTTGCCGCTCTTTTCTCTCCTGCTGTGCTGATGTGCGCCGTAGGATGTGCGGTGCATTTTCATATATTCTTCATTTGTCAGCAGTGAAAGAGTCCACTCATCATTTTCCGGCATATTTCCGCCCATCATTAACGGACTCCTGAAAATACCCCATAGGCTCATCAATGTTATCTGTTCGGGCTTTGTAAACTGAGTCATTCTGTTCCGGTCGCCGTGGCATATGCCGTTTTTTGAAAGTCTGCCAAGTGGGAGCATATCGCAGTCAGGGAAATTGCCTGCCTTAACCTTATCCTGCCACAAACAGCATTTGTCAAACATATCGTAAAGCTTGTCCCAGTTGTCCCAAAAGTCACCTGTCATACGCCACATATTTGCATTTTTTGCAAGGTGACGGGCATTCTTGATGTCGGCAGGCCCCGGAGAAAGTGACAGAACCATATCCCTGCCGCAATTATCTATTGCCCTTCTTATCATTTCTATTTCATAATCGGCGGAATATGGGTTATCCCACTTGCGAAATTCCGTTACGCAAATGTCGTCACATTTTATAAAATCCACACCCCAGGAGGCATAAAGCTCAAAAACGGAGTTGTAATAATCCTGAGCCGCCTGACAGTTTTTCATACCGTACATATCCGTGTTCCAGGAGCAAACGGAGAAATGGTGCGCCGCCTGACGGGCAGTATATTCACTGTTTTTGATAGGCAGGCTTTGGTGCACTGCCTGTCTTGGAATACCCCTCATAATATGTATGCCGAATTTCAGCCCAAGGCGGTGACAATAGTCTGCAATGGGCTTAAAGCCCCTGCCATCTGCCGCACTTGGAAAACGGTTTTCGGCAGGTACAAGTCTGCCGTATTTGTCCATATTTAATTCTGTAAAATTGTTATAATCGTTGTCCCTTGCATTTGGCTCATACCACTGTATGTCACACACAATATATTCCCAGCCGTATGGCTTTAAATATTTTGCCATATAATCGGCATTTTCTTTTAACTGTGCCTCCGTCACTGCCGCGCCGAAGCAATCCCAGCTGTTCCAGCCCAGAGGAGGAGTTTTTGCAAGCCTTTTGTGCATAGTCTTACCGTCCTGTTATTTTTATAGAAATAAAGAAACGGCTGATTATATCAGCCGAAAATTTATGCTATTGATTTTCTGCAAGCTGTGCCGCTGCCTCTTTTTCCGCCTTGCGCTGGGCTCTTTTTTTCTTTGCCTTATAGCCCATCAGCTTGTCCAAGTGCTCGTCAGGGGTGGTGCAGGTGCCCAGTGTAACTGTTTTATTACCGTAAAGTCCGTGAAAATCCGAACCGCCGGTTAAAAGCAATTTATTCTTTTTGCATATTTTACTGAGTCTTTCAATTACCTCGTCGCTTGCTGACGGATGCCAAACCTCAATACCGTCAAGACCAAGCTCAATGTACTTGTCAATCTCGTCAAAGTTATCATAAACTGCAGGATGTGCCAGTACGGCAATACCGCCTGCGTTGTGTACTTCCTCTATTACATCCTTGACATCGGGATATTTAACAGGCGCAAGTAAATTGGTTTCACTCTCACTTGAGAAAAGTGCGTGATAAAGGTCACCGAATATTTCGTTGGTATAGCCTGCGTCCATAAGGGCGTGCATAATGTGCTGCTTAAACAGATTTGTTGAGCCTGATGCGTGGTTAATGATAAAATCGTTTGAAACAGGGAAACGTGATGCAACCTTAAGCATCATAATCTGACCTGCCCTTTTTCTTGCAACGGAGGTGCGCTTGCAAAGGCCCTCCAGCCTGTCCGGCTTTTCAGCAAGATAGCAAAGGATATGCACCTTCTTGCCCACCTCATAATCAAAGGCGGAAAGCTCAACGCCGGGGATAATTGTAACGCCGTAACGCTTACCTATAACCTGTCCTCTTACTGTGCCGGCAAGACAATCGTGGTCCGTTATGGCAATAGTATCAATTCCGCTTTTTTGGGCGATTACAATCAAATCTTCTATTCCGACTGAACCGTCACTTAACTTAGTATGACAATGTAAATCTGCTGCCATAACTATCTCCTTTCAATATTCGTTGGAATTTGCCGAAAAATTTATAAAACGCTGTTATTAAAAAGTTTGTGTTTTCTAACACACTTTATATAATAACATTTTCAGCAAAATTTTTCAAGGCAAATTTAGGACATTTTTCCAATTAATATCCTAAATTCGCCGATTTTTCTCGTGTTTGTCCTGTTATGGTAATAGTTTATTCAATCGGCTTACAGGCAGTCCCACCACATTAAAATAATCACCGTCGATTTTTTCAACCAAAAGAGAGCCTTTTCCCTGAATACCGTATGCTCCTGCCTTGTCAAAGGGCTCCCTTGTTTTTATGTAGGCATATATTTCTTCATCTGTTAAGTCATAAAATTT
>CAMBQD010000108.1 GCA_945869905.1 uncultured Clostridia bacterium
TATACCGTCATAAACATATGCGTTGTCAAGCAAAATTTCGTTATACTTTTTCTTAAAAACCTCCAAGGCTTTATTTAGCTCATCATCGGAAAGCTTATGCTCAAAGGCACGGTCAAGGAGCTTTTTTGCGCCGTTGCCCACAAACGCCCTATAGTCATCCTTTGTCCACTTTGGCTCAACACCGTAAACCTCAAGGACATATGCGGTGGCTCTTCCCAAATCATCGGCAGTATTCACCAAGGTACCGTCCAAATCAAACAAAGCACATTTAATCATACAAATCACTCAAATCCTGTTCTTTCTTTTTTCTAAAGCTTGAAATCATTTTGGCTATAATAACAACCACTGCTGCACCGCCTATGACGGCACATTCCGTATAAATTCTTCTGTTCTCATTTTCATTCTCGGCAGAAAGCTTACCGCTTTTAACCTGAGTCCAAAGATTGTTTTGCAGTTCAATAATATTTTGGGGCAAATTCTTAAAGGACTGTGACTTAATTTCCTCTTTAGGATAAATCACCTCACTGCCGTACAGAGAGCTTTCCTCGTTATTTTCAACCGTTATATTCGGTGAACGGTAATAAATATATTCGCTGTTTTCATAGGCAACCTGTGGCTCCTGCATAAAGTTAATAAACGCCTCGGCTCCCCGTTTATTTTTGGAGCAGGTAGGAATACAGAAGGCATCGTAAAAATAATTTACGCCCTCCTTTGGAAAGCAGTAGCCCAAATCCTCGTTATTTTCCACCATCAGCAGATAGTCGCCGGCATAATACTCCGCAAGGGCATATTCGCCGCTTTCCATAAGATTAAACACCTCATCCATTACATAGACAGGATTTGTTTTATCCTTTTGCTCCGCCAAAAGCCGGGCACATTCAACCCAATCCTGCTCAATTGTTGAATTAAAATCCTTGCCGAGCAATGCCTGGGCAATTGCAAAGGCGTCACGTGAGTTATTGAACATCAAAACCTTTCCCTTATACTGCTCATCCCAAAGGACACCCCAGCTGTCAGGCTCCTCATCAACAAGAGTTTTGTTATAAATAAGCACGGTTGTACCCACATTATAGCAAACGGAGTAAATTTGGTCAGGGTCATAGTAAAGGTGCTGGCAATCCTCATTGATATACTTCATATTGGGAATATTGTTAAAATCAATTGGCAAAAGCATATCCTCGTCAATAAGCCTGTCAATCATATAGTCACTGGGAACAATTACGTCATATGATACACCGCCGCCGGAAAGCTTTGAATACATATTTTCATTTGACTCAAAATTGGTATAATTTACCTTTGCACCTGTCAAGCGTTCAAATTCGCTGACAACATCCATTGAGCCTTCACTGCCGTCGGAAATATATTCGCCCCAGTTATAGACATTAACGGTTGTACCCTGAAGTCCTAAATTTTTGTAATAATCAATCTGTTCCTGAGTAAAATACTCATCATCAGCCACTGCGGTTAAAGAAACGGAGCAAAGAGAAATAACAAGGGCTGTTAAAAAAGCAAAAAATTTTTTCATCTTGCATCACTCTTACCCTTACGTTCGGTTCTGTTCTGAGCAATATTCATCAGCAAAAGAAGCACAAGAATAACTACAAACATCAGTGTTGACAGTGCATACATATCAGGCTTTACCCTTTTCTTTGTCATTGAGAAAATATATATCGGCAAGGTTTGGAAGCTTGGGCCGTTGGTAAAATAGCTGATAATGAAATCGTCCAGTGAAAGAGTAAAGCTCATTACACAGCCGGTAATTATACCTGTAAGAATTTCAGGCATAACCACCTTGAAAAATGCCTTTACAGGTCTGCATCCAAGGTCCACAGCCGCCTCATACACGTGCATATCAAGCTGCTTAAGCTTTGGCATAACGTTCAGTATAACATAGGGCAACGCAAAGGTTACATGGGCAATAAGCAATGTCCAAAAGCCCAGCACATTGCTTTTGTTAACAAGAGTGCCAGCAAATACAAAAAGCAGCATCATTGCGATACCGGTAACAATTTCAGGATTCATCATCGGAATATTTGTTGCCGTCATCATTGCCCTTTTATAAAGCTTATTCCTTGAATTAAACAGTCCTACTGACGCAAGGGTGCCCAAAACAGAGGCAATAAGTGCAGTGCATACAGCCAGCAAAATTGTATTTTTCAGGGATTTCATTGCCGCCGCATCGGCAAACATTTCACTGTACCAATGGAGTGAAAATCCGCCGAAGGTATAAGTGCTGGAGGTTGAATTAAAGGAATACAGCATCATTACGGCAATAGGTGCATAAAGAAAAATAAATATCAATGCAAGATAAAGCTTAGAGGCAAGGGAAGTTTTCTTTTTCATATTACAACACCTCCGTCATTGCTTTCATCAGCACCAAAATAATTCATAATGCCAAGGCAAATCAATATTAAAATCATTAATACAAAGGACAGTGCCGCACCTAAATTGTAGTTGTTTGCGCTTTGAAACTGAGTTTCAATAACGTCACCGATAAGCACAATCTGACCGCCGCCCAGCTTTTGTGTGATATAAAAGGTTGACACGCAGGGAACAAACACCATAGTAATTCCGCTGAGCACACCCGGTATAGAAAGGGGCAAAACAACCCTTCGCATTACCTGAAATCTGTTTGAGCCTAAATCCTCAGCCGCCTCAATAAGAGAATTATCCATTTTGGAAAGTACTGAATAAATAGGCAAAATCATATAGGGCAGGAAATTATATACCATACCCAGTATAACCGCTGAGCCGGTATTAATCAGCTTTAGCGGCTCAAAGCCCAATGAGGTAAGTATTGTATTAATAACACCCGAGTCACCCAGTATTGTCATCCAGCTATATGTCCTTATAAGAAAATTCATCCACATGGGCAGCATAACAAGAAGTACCATCATCTGCTGTCTTCTCATACTGAATTTTGAAAAGATATACGCAAAGGGATATCCTATTACCAAGCATATAACAGTAGCGGCAAGACCGTAAAGCACAGACAAAAGAATGGTTGGAATATATGACGATATCTGCGCGACACTGTCAAGCGAAAAGGCACCTGTCCTGTCTGTAAAGGTGTAATATGCCACCATAATCAAAGGTGCAATTATAAAGAGTAACGACCACACAAGGTATGGCTTGTCCAATAATTTTGATGTACGTTTATTCATCGTCGCCTTCCTCCCAGTTATAGGAGGCATCGGAAATATGATCCATCTCATCTGAGAAGGAGGAGTAGTCACCGAACTCACCGCTGTATTCACTTCTGTTCATAATGTGAATAGCATCAGGCTCGATATACATACCGATTTTTTCGCCTACCTTATGGTTTTCCTCAGTGGTTTGAATCATCCAAATAAAGCCGCCCACATCAACAAGAATTTCAAAATGAACGCCCTTAAAGGTTACACTTGTTATTTCACCTGTTAATGATGCCTTTGCACCGGGTTCAACAATCCTGATATCCTCAGGTCTTACAACCGCCTCAACAAAGGTGTTTTCACCAAAGCCGCTGTCAAGGCAATCAAAGGTAACGCCGCCGAAGGACACCACATAGTCCTTAAGCATAATGGCGTCAACAATATTTGACTCGCCGATGAAATCAGCAACAAAGGCATTAACCGGCTCGTTATATATATCCTCGGGAGTACCGATTTGCTGAATCTTACCCTTGTCCATAACAACAACTGTATCGGACATTGACAGGGCCTCCTCCTGGTCGTGCGTAACGTAAATAAAGGTAATCCCCAGTCTTTTTTGAATTGCCTTAAGCTCCTTCTGCATATCCTTTCTAAGCTTAAGGTCAAGAGCGCCCAAAGGCTCATCAAGAAGCAGCACGTGAGGATTATTGGCAAGGGCACGTGCAATTGCCACACGCTGCTGCTGACCGCCTGAAAGGGAGTCAATACTGCGTTTTTCAAAGCCCTTAAGGTTAACAAGCTCCAGCATTTGAGCAACGGTACTGCGGATTTCCTCCTTGGACTTTTTCTGAAGCTGAGGGCCAAAGGCAATATTCTCATATACGTTTAAATGAGAAAAAAGAGCATAACGCTGAAAAATGGTGTTAACCTTTCTCTTATGAGGGGGAACATCATTTATTTTTTTGCCTTCAAATATAACATCGCCGCTGTCCGGTTCAATAAATCCTGCAATACAGCGAAGGGTTGTGGTTTTACCGCAGCCTGAAGGACCCAAAAGCGTTATAAACTCTTTTTCGTTTATATATAAATTCAATTTATCAAGCACAACATTATCACCGTATTTAACAGTGATATCCTTAAGGTCTATTATCTTTTTCAATATACACATCCTCATTTTATCCCGATTTGACTACATAAATCTATGTCTGCCATAAGATTAAATATATATAATAAGTTAAGAAAAGTCAATAGATTTTTTTTAATATTTCCTCGCCTTTTTCAGCCGCCTCGATGGTGTCCTTCACCTGACTGAAATCGCACACCATTGACTTTGGCTT
>CAMBQD010000109.1 GCA_945869905.1 uncultured Clostridia bacterium
CTCACAAGGAACAAAATCCAAGAGCCTGAATCTGTGCGTTATCAACAATAAATAGTTACTCTATAATTTGGAATTTGTCTATCGGCTCCAAGCCATAACCAACTCTTTTTCGTTGGTATTATCATCCGTGTTTTCTGATTGAACTACAAATTGTTCTCTCTGATAAAATTGAATTGCACGGATATTCTTATTATAAACTCTCAAATACATATTGGATTTAATGCCTTTTGCATAATTCAATAGTTGTTTCCCAATGCCTTTCGACTGCATATCTTCTTTTACGAATAATCCCGCAATATAATTATCTGTCAATCCAATAAAGCCTTCTATTTCTTTTGTGCCATTGTTTTCATACACATATATTTCTGCTTGTGGAAGAATCTTTTTTACCATATCATAATTATCCATCCAATAGTGCTTTGATATGAAACTATGTGCTTTAATGTTTATATCAAGCCATATCTGCATAACAGCAGATAAATCATTTTCCTTGACTGCTCTTATCACAATATAACCTCTACAAATTTGAATTTACAGTTATCTATACTCATTTGGAATTTCGATATGAAATGTCTCACACAATAGCTTCACATCATGTACATCATTCTCATCAAATTCATATCCCAAATGGAACATTACTTGACTATATGGTTCAATACAAGAAACCTCTATCTCCTCAATTTTTCCTTTGCCCGAAAAAGTTTCTATCGGAAAACAATCCCCCTCATAAAGAATTTCACCTTCGCCCGTATATTCAAAACAATGCAAATCAACAATTCTGTTTTTCGCATCTTCCCATACAGTATGGTTCAATGTTGTATATTCCATCTTAATCTCATAAAAGTCATTAGCTTTCATTATCTCTATAAAGTTCTGATAATCTTTCTTTTCTACAAAAATATCAATATCGTTATGGACTCTTGACTGATGTCCAAGCAATGCATCTACCCCCCAGCCACCATCAAGAAAGACTTTAATCTCGGCATCTATCGCGAGTTGAAGAATCTGTTTTACATCTGTAATATTGACCATCTTATCATCTCCACAAATTCAAATTTATCTGTTTCAATTATATAAAAAATATCAGTGGGAGTCAAATGGGCGTCTCGTCCAAACATATTCCGTGATTAGAATAATTGCTAAAGCAATCATTAACAATCACTCCATATGTTTCTCCTCTCAAAAACTGCCGTACAGTAGTGCGTCAGTTTTTGTAAAATAATTCAGTAGACGTCAAATGGGCGTCAAAATGATATTTTCAGGCTTAATTGTGTTGTAAGTCTTAACAAGAATATTTTACAGATTATATACATTATATATAACCTACTGGGTGGAGAATGGATTGTACCACCGAAAAAAGAGGAAACAAAAAAGTCCCGAAAACACAGTGTTTACGGGACTTTTGGCACGCTGCGGGGGACTCGAACCCTCGACCTACTGGTTCGTAGCCAGTCACTCTATCCAACTGAGCTAGCAGCGCAGATATATCACAAGAACAAAATTTGTGCTTAGATAATATACCACATCAAAATTCAAATTGCAATACTTTTTTAAACAAATTTACGCAGGATTATTTATAAGATATTCATCAAGAATATCTGCCGCCATTTCCACAAGCTGTGGGCAAGGTCTTTTTTTATAATACTCCTGTGTTCTTTTTTCGGGAGTGGGAGGAGTTGCACCGCTTTTATCAAGTCCTAAAAGCTCTCTGCACACAACAGATCCGTTTTCCGCCTTAAACCTATTGGCAACTGCCTGTACGCGCTCATATATCCTTGCCTTATCCTCACCGTAAACCGCTGAGATAACAAACGCCATACCCGATACGGCGCCGCAAACCTCCCTCATTCTGCCGACTCCGCCGCCAAAGCCTATAGTAAGCCTTTTAACAAGCTGTGCATCCATATTCATTTCATCGCAAAATGCCGCAGCAACCGCCTGTGAGCAATTGCAACCGGACATAAATAATTCCTTTGCCTTTTCGCCTTTAGTCATATCATTCACCGAAATTCAAATCTTCGTTGCCGTTATCAGCATCATCCTGAGTTGTTTCCACAGGATTAAACACTGCCGAAAAGCTTGCATTCTCGTTGGCGGTAAAGGTGTATTTTTTTGAGCTGCTTACTTTAACGCCGTTGGAATACCAACCGTCAAAAACGTAATTACTGTCAGGTGTTGCCGTAATGGTAACCTTTTGACCGTTTTTATATTCGCCGCCGCCGCTGACAGAACCGCCGCCGCTGCTGCTGGTATTTATATACCAAATTGTTGCCTCGGTTGTTGTAGTGGTTGTGGTAGTTGTGGTTGTGGTGGTTGTGGTAGTTGCTTCCGTTGTACGCTCAGTAGTATAAGCGGTTGTACTTTCCGTAGTGCTTTGAGCAGTTGTTGAAGCAGTAGTTTCCTTCTCAGCCCTTGCTTTGCTCTGAGCAACAACTATAACAGACGCGATAATTGCCACAAGCACAACTGCTAAAATTGCAATTACAATTATGCTCTTTTTTTCAGCAGGTGCTTTTCCACCCTCCGGCTCCCTTTTAACATCAGGTGCATTGTCTTTATTGCCGGATGGTGCGGCAGGGGTAACTGCATTAAAGGTCTGTGTACGTCCTTCGTCCTGAGCATCAACCTCTATCTCATTTTCATCATAAAGCGGTGAACCGCAGGTTTCGCAAATATATCTGTTGTCGTCATTATATGTTCCGCAATTTTTACATCTCATACTTTATTTCCCCTTTACTGTCAGAAAAATATTAGGTACTCGGTCACAAATCAATATGTATTATATCACAGACATTAACAAATCTCAATAAATAATGCTCTAAAAATATTTTTCTTAAAATAAATTTAGGGATTTTTTAAATTTCTATTGACATTTTGTTCATTTTAATATAAATTTTATATGTAATGTTTTGTACAAATTTGAAAGGGGAACCCTGAAATGAACAAATATGTAAAAAGAGGATTGTGCATTGCTTTGGCTGCAGGACTTATTGCAACCTCATTTGCAGGCTGTAAAAAAGTTAACTATGTAACCAACGGTGCTATTCAGGCAATCAACGAAATTAAAGACGGCAGTTGGCTTGAAACCGGCGATGAAACACCTGCAGGTGACGCAGATGTCAATGCGCTTGTAATTGAGGAGCTCATTCCGGACACGTATGGCGGTGTTGAGTTTAAGACTGTTGAGGATGTTGCAAATTATTACAAAGAGGCATATGATTACTCAAAGACACTGACAGCTCAGTACAAGGATGACCAGGGCAAGACACAGACATGGTATAAGCTTGTTGGTGAAGAAGATCTTAAGGTTGAAAACATTATGATTGACGGCTCTGCTAACCAGACCATCAACAAAATTGTTCCTACAATCGTTGGCAGTCTTTATTCTCCCGGCTTGAACGGTCTTGTTCCAAGTACAAACAGAGATCCGGCACTTGACACAGATGCTTGGAACGGTGAGGGTGATTCACTCCAGACCAGCAGACTTGTTGCAGATGACCTTGTAACTGCTAACGTTAAGGATAACGGCGACGGAACAATCACAATTCAGCTTCAGCCTAAGGGCGTTGATATGAGTGTTCCAGGTAAGGATGCACAGGGCCACGTATTCCAGTCACTTGGTGCTATTGATGCAACCGTTGACAGTATTCAGCAGTTGTCTTGGTCACAGGGAACAACAGCTGATAACTGTAAGGTTAATTACCACGGCGGTGTTGCAACAGTAACAATTGACACCAAGACAAAGGAAATCATCAGCGCCGAATATGTAATGAAGGCTTATGTTTCCGTTACTCACGCTAACATCCTTGTTATTAAGGATAAGAGCGCAAGCCTTGACATCACAATGACATGGAAGTTCCCTGCTTCTGCTGAATATATGATGAAGACTAAGGGCTGTGAGCTTATCGGCTAATTTAATTATTACAAAGCAGTTTCGCAAAACGCGAAACTGCTTTTTTATTGTGTCACAATTTAAAGCTGTTTCTGGGGTGCTTGTCCTCTATAATATGACGAATTTTATTTGTGCTGATGTGGGTATAAATTTGTGTAGTTGTTATTGAGCTGTGCCCCAAAAGCTGCTGAATATAGCGTATGCTGACGTCCTCATCCAGCAGTGCCGTTGCAAAGGTGTGACGGAACATATGAGGAGTGATGTGCATACGGACTCCCGCCTCCTGTGCATATTCATTAACAATATTTCTGATTGACTGCTCGGAAAGATTGTTACCCAGCTTATTTACAAACACATATTCATTTTTGTGCTTGCAGATATTGAGATATTTTTTTATAAGCCTTGAAATACCTTTGTTGGCAATACACATTACTCGCTCCTTTGAGCCTTTTCCATATATGTAAATTGTGTTGCTTTGCAGGTCAAGGCTTTCTTTTTTTAATCGGCTGACCTCTGACACTCTCATTCCCGTAGAAAAAAGCAACTCAAGAACTATCGTATT
>CAMBQD010000110.1 GCA_945869905.1 uncultured Clostridia bacterium
AAGCGCTGCATGCTCTCTTGATGAGCCCTGACCGTAGTTAGAGCCGCCGATGATAATTCCCTTGCCCTCAGCCTTAATCCTTTCGGGGAAGGTTTCATCGCATACAGCAAAGCAGTATTGTGAAAGGTGAGGAATGTTTGAACGATAGGGGAGTATCTTAGCACCTGCAGGCATAATGTGATCCGTGGTTATATTGTCACCAACCTTAAGAATTGCCTTTGCAGTGATTTCCTCGGGAAGAGGAGCGGTTTCAGGGAATGGTTTGATGTTGGGTCCTCTGAGTACCTCAACATTCTTTGCCTCCTCCTCAGTTGCAGGGGCTTCAATCATATTGTCGTTTATAATGAATTTTTCAGGCATTTCAACAACAGGTGCCTCACCCAATTCACGCGGGTCGGTAAGATAACCTGTAAGGGCAGATGCTGCAGCCACCTCAGGAGAAACAAGATAAATACCTGCGTCCTTTGTGCCTGAACGTCCTTCAAAGTTTCTGTTAAAGGTACGCAGTGATACACCTGCCGAATTAGGAGACTGTCCCATACCGATACATGGACCGCAGGCTGATTCAAGTATTCTTGCACCTGCGTTAATCATATCGGAAAGTGCTCCGTTAAGGGCAAGCATATTAAGCACCTGCTTTGAGCCGGGAGCAATGCAAAGTGACACAGAGGGAGCAACGGTTTTACCCTTGAGTATAGCCGCAACCTTCATCATATCCACATATGATGAGTTTGTGCAGGAGCCGATTGCTACCTGGTCAACCTTGATTTTACCGATTTCATCAGTGGTTTTAACCTTGTCCGGCATATGAGGACAGGCAGCCATAGGAGTCAGCGAGCAAAGGTCAATGTCAATAACCTCATCATATACTGCGTCTGCGTCAGGCTGAATTTCCGTCCAATCCTTTTCACGTCCCTGTGCCTTAAGAAATGCCAGTGTTATTTCATCCGAAGGGAAAATTGACGTGGTTGCACCAAGCTCTGCACCCATATTTGTAATTGTAGCTCTTTCGGGTACGGAGAGAGTTTTGACACCTTCACCGCCGTATTCAATGATTTTTCCCACGCCGCCTTTAACGCTCATAATCCTTAACACCTCAAGGATAACATCCTTTGCGGATACCCAAGGTTTAAGGTAGCCTGTAAGGTTAATTCTTGTCATTTTAGGCATTGGGATATAGTAGGTTCCGCCGCCCATTGCAACAGCAACGTCAAGTCCGCCTGAGCCCATAGCCAGCATACAGATTCCGCCACCTGTAGGTGTGTGGCTGTCGGAGCCGATTAAGGTTTTTCCCGGAATACCGAATCTTTCAAGGTGTACCTGATGACAGATACCGTTGCCGGGACGGCTGAAATAGATGCCGTGCTTTTTTGTGACAGATTGAATATATCTGTGGTCGTCCGCATTTTCAAAGCCTGTCTGAAGGGTATTGTGGTCGATGTATGCCACTGATTTTTCCGTCTTAACTCTGTCAACACCCATGGCCTCAAATTCAAGATAAGCCATGGTTCCTGTAGCGTCCTGAGTAAGTGTCTGGTCAATTTTAAGACCGATTTCAGTGCCAACCTTCATCTCTCCTTCAACAAGGTGGGATTTAATAAGTTTTTGTGCTAAAGTAAGTCCCATTGATAAAAAGTCCTCCTACTTGTTAAAAAATTTAACAAAGATATTTTATTACAATTCTTTCCCACTGTCAATGACGGTTACAGAAATGTAATATTAATTATTATATTTAATACTTAATTTTTAAGTAATGTTGAAAAATTTATGTATATGTGGTAAAATAACTTATTATGCTGTGTGATTTTGGACATAAATAATCTAAGAGGTGTTTTTATGTCAGCAAACAGCAGTGAAAATAATAAATCAATCAAAGCCGGTCAACAGGATAATGCAGAGGGTAAGGATACCGAGCCTCAGGTTGAGAGCACAAGTGACTTTGAAACAGGCTCAATCACCGTTTCAAAGGACGGACACTTTATTCATTGTCTGACAATCATCGGTCAGGTAGAGGGGCATTATATCCTACCCAGCCAAAATAAGACAACAAAGTATGAGCACGTTATACCTCAGCTTGTTGCCATTGAGGAAAGTAAGGAGATTGAAGGATTGCTCATTATCCTTAACACAGTGGGCGGTGATGTGGAGGCAGGCTTGGCAATTGCAGAGCTTTTATCCACAATGAAAACTCCCACCGCTTCTCTTGTTTTAGGCGGAGGACATTCAATAGGCGTTCCCTTGGCGGTTAGCTGTCAAAGAAGCTTTATTGTGCCCAGCGCCACTATGACGGTGCATCCCGTCAGAATGAACGGTCTTGTTCTCGGTGTTCCCCAAACTCTGTCTTATTTTGAAAAAATGCAGGACAGGATTGTTAATTTTGTTGCCAACAATTCAAATATAAGTGATGACAATTTCCGCCGATTAATGCTGAAAACAGGGGAGCTTGTTATGGACGTTGGCACAGTGCTTGACGGTGAGGGTGCTGTTAAGGCAGGGCTGATTGATGAACTCGGCGGACTTAGTGACGCCCTTGATTTTCTTAATATGAAAATTGAGGAGGGTGAAAAATGATTTACTCAATTATTTCAGAGGGGGATATCTTTTACACTCCGGCTACGGCGTCAAACGGTATTCGTTCCAGTAATCCGTTTAACTATATCAGATGCGGATATTTTATTGATAATGCTTCTCTTTTCGGAGGTAAAGATTATGTCGATTTTAACAGCAATATTTCAGGCGCTGGGGCAGGCGCTTACACGGATTTTTCCGGTGTCGGAAAGCGGTCACAGCGCAATATTCCATGACTTTTCCGGCAGGCTTACCAATGCCTGCTCACAGCTTACGGGTGTTATACATATAGGAATTGCAATCGGAATTATAATCGCTTTTTATAAGCTTTTTTTACATCTTTCAAAAAACTTTTTCGGCGGCTGGAGTGACTTGTTTCACAAAAGACTTGATATAAAAGCCTCGTCACCTCAAAGAAGGTTTATGTATATGACGGTGCTTTCCTTTGTACCGATGATACTTTATGTCATTCCTGCCGGCAAATACGGTAATCTATATTCTGTTTTTGACAGAACATCGTATAATGGCAACCTTCTTGGTGAGGGTATCTGTATCGCCCTGACAGGTGCACTTTTAATTGTCGCCTCAAGCGTTATGGGAAAGAGTACCAAAAAACTGCCTTGGATTTTACAGGCGTTTATAATAGGCATTGTTGCATTTCTTGCAGTTCCCACTGCAGGCTGTTCACTTGTGGCAGGTGTGTTCTGTACCGCAATACTGGTGGGAATGAGTGACAAGTATGCCATCAGGTATTCTATGGTTATTTCCACAATGGTTTTGCTGGTAACAGGTATTGTTGAAATCTGTGTGGGCGTAACAAAGGCTTCGGTTGCGGCGGCGATTATTGCCCTTGTTGTTTCTGCTGCGGTTACATTTTTTGCAATCAAGGTATTTTTATATGTGATAAAAAGCAAGGCGTTAAAGTATTTTGCCTGGTACGATATTGTGCTTGGCAGTATTTGCTTTGTGATAGGCGTTTTTGAAATAGTTGTGAAATAGAGGTAAATATGGCAAACAAAAAAACTCAGAGTAAATCAAAAAAGAATAATTCAAAAAAGACAGCTGCACCTCAAAATAACACTCAGGTTAATCAAAGGCAGGAGGATGCTTTAAGAATTTCAGGCATAATTGTTTTTGCTTTGTCTGTAATCTTTTTCTGCCTTGCGGTTATCAACGGCGCAGGGGTTTGGAATGTGTTACACAATGTGTACGTGGGTATTTTCGGAATTTTTGCCGCCTGCGTATTCCCGCTTATTTCAATTGTTGTAATGTTGTTTTATTCCTTTAATAAATCAAAGCCCTCAAAGCTTGCCGCCAAATCTGTTGAAACAGTAATTATGGTGCTTCTTATAGCGTCCTTTGTACATATTGTCACCCACAATACAGGGGAGGTGTTTAAGGATGTTATTGTTGAAAGCTATATGTCCGCACCAACGGAATTTAACGGCGGCTTTATAGGCGCAGTTATCGGCTGGCTGCTGCTTTCAATGGGCAAGGCGCCTGCAATTATTGTGGCAATTGTGCTTTTCCTTGTTGATTTTATGCTTCTTACAGGCATTACCGTTATTCAACTTATTACCGGTGCGGTAAAGCCTGCAACCCAAACATATAAGAAGGTTGCTCCGGTTATTTCGGAGCAGATAGAAAAACGCAGAATGAGTAAGGAGGCTATTGACGTTCCTTTGGATGTTGACCCCCCTACAGAGGATAATGGCAGCAAGCCAAAGCGCAGAAAAAGCAAAAAATCCGAAGAAGAGTTTACCGAATCTGTGCCAAGGGATATTATCGACGAAATTAATGCCGCAACAGAAAGAAATAAAAGAGAACGTCTGCAAAAGACTGAGGACAAAA
>CAMBQD010000111.1 GCA_945869905.1 uncultured Clostridia bacterium
GGGTGGAAAAGGAAGAGAGAAGAGTTAATGCCAAAAGCCTTTTAGGTGTGCTTTCACTTGGTATTATGGGCGGAACAGATATTCGTATCATCGCTGACGGTTCAGATGAAGAGGATGCTGTTGATGGCCTTGTTTCTTTGGTAAAGAGCGGATTTACCGAGTAATACATTTGATATTTCACAGGCACAGTATTTTACTGTGCTTTATTTTTTTGCTTGTTTGTGATATAATTTCAAGGGAGGTGAGGATGTGACTGAAAAGGAGCTTAGAAAAAAAGCAATGGCACTGCCGTTACAGCCCGGCGTGTATATTATGAAAAACAAGGACAGGAAGATAATTTATATCGGCAAGGCAAAAAAGCTTAAAAACCGTGTTTCCTCATATTTCGGTTCACATTCAAACCATTCCTTAAAGGTTATCAGAATGGTGGAGAATGTGGATGATTTTGACTACATTCTTTGTGACAGTGAATTTGAGGCTCTTGTTCTGGAATGTTCACTGATAAAACAGCATCAGCCTAAATATAATATTCTTTTAAAGGATGACAAGGGATATAACTATATAAAAATCACAAAAGAGGAATTTCCCAAAATTCGTGAATGCAAGCGAATTGACGATGACGGAGCAGAATATATCGGTCCTTATACCTCCAATTTTTCCGTTAAACAGGCAGTGGAGGAAACCCTTAAAATATTCAAGCTGCCAAGATGCAATAAAAAATTCCCCAAGGATTACGGCAGGAGCAGACCTTGTCTTAACGGATTTATGGGTATCTGCTCCGCTCCCTGCGCGGCACGTATAAGTAAGGAAGAATATGCCGATAATGTTAAGGACGCAGTGTCTTTTCTTAAGGGCGGCAGTGTTAAGGCAGTTCGTGAAATGCAGGAACAGATGCTTGAATATTCGGAAAACCTGCAGTTTGAGGAGGCGGCAAAGCTGCGCGACAGAATAAAGGCGATTAAAAACCTTGAGGAAAAGCAAAAGGTTGTGTCCATAAATGTGCCTGAGGAGGACGTATTTGCCTTAGTTAATTCCAATAAAAAGGCCTGCTTTGAGGTTATACGCTTTGAACACGGCAAGCTGACGGATACGGAGTTTTGGCTTATTGACGCTGTAGATGATTTGCCTCAGTCAAGGTTTGAGCTTATTGAAAGGTATTATTCCATGCGCAGCCGTATTCCGTCACGTATTGCAGTTGACGGAGAAATTGCCGACGAGGAATTGCTGAGAGAATTTCTTGAAAGCAAAAGGGGCAAAAAAACCGAGTTTATTCACCCCCAAAAGGGCGAGCATCTTTCCATAGTCAATATGTGCATCAGCAATGCCAACGAGCATTTGGCACAGCATCAGGGCAGACTGGGCAAGGAGCTGGCGGCATTGGAGGATTTAAAAAATCTGCTGGGGCTTGAAAAGCTGCCGGAGTATATTGAATCCTACGATATTTCCCACACCTTCGGCGCTGACAATGTTGCGGGAATGGTTGTGTTCCATAATGGTAGACCAATGAAAAGTGCTTACAAGCGCTTTGCAGTTAAAAGCTTTGACGGACAGAATGATGTTGGCTCAATGCGTGAGGTGCTTACACGCAGATTTAATCATTATTACAACGATGATGAGGACAGCACCTTTAAAATTTTGCCTGACCTAATATTGCTTGACGGCGGAGAGCCTCAGGTAAATGCAGTTTTGCCTGTTGTAAGGTCAATGGGAATTGATGTGCCCGTGTTTGGTATGGTGAAGGACAATAAGCACAGAACAAGGGCAATTGCTCTTAACGGCGGTGAAATTGAAATTAATTCTCACCGTCAGGTGTTTACTCTTGTTTCCTCCATACAGGAGGAGGTGCACCGCTTTGCCATCAGCTATCATCACAATAAGCATAAAAAAAGCACCCTGTCCACATCTCTGACAAAAATTGAAGGCATAGGTGACGCTAAGGCGAAGGCTCTGCTAAAGCATTTTAAAACGGTTACTGCTATAAAAAATGCAACTGTTGAGGAGCTTGCACAGGTTTCCGGTATCAGCCAAAGCAATGCTCGGCAGGTGTTTAATTTCTATCACAAATTGTAAAAATAGTGTTAATCGACTTGACTATTAAATTTATAGTTTGTATAATGTAGGGTAGTAATGGTAGGAATATGTCCGCCGTTACCCTAAAGGAAGAATAGTAAATATGATGCGTGTTATTACCGGCACCGCCAGAGGCAGACGTCTTGATACACTGCCCGGCGAGGATATTACAAGGCCGACAACAGAGTCGGTTAAAGAGGCTTTGTTTTCCATGATACAGTTTGAGCTTGAGGGCAGGAGGGTGCTTGACCTTTTTGCAGGCTCAGGTCAACTTGGTATTGAGGCATTGTCAAGGGGCGCCGCCCACTGCACCTTTGTTGAAAATAACAGGCAGGCAGTTAAGGTGGTTGAAAGCAATATTTCCCACTGTAAGCTGGGGGACAATGCAAGGGTTGTATTAAGTGACGCCGTTTCCTTTTTGATGAGAGGGGAAGGCTTTGATATCGCTTTTCTTGACCCACCCTACAGGCAGGGCTTGATTGAAAGGTGTTTTCCGTTGCTTTTTCCCATTATGTCTGACGGCGGTATAGTTGTGTGTGAAACCTCTGCCGATGAGGATTTGCCGGATTGCATTGACGGCTGGTCTGCTGACAGAGTAAGAAAATACGGCAAAACAAAGCTAACCCTTTACCGAAAGGACTAATCACAATGAAAATAGCTATTTGTCCCGGCAGCTTTGACCCTGTAACGTTGGGACATCTTGATATTATTGAACGTGCAACAGAGCTTTTTGACAAGGTCATAGTCCTTGTTATGAGCAATAGCGCCAAGCATTCCGCCTTCACGGTTGAGGAAAGAATGGAGCTATTAAAAAAATGCACAGACCACACAAAGGTAGAAATTGATACATACAACGGCTTGCTGGTGAACTATGCCAAAAACAAGGGAGCCGTTGCCATTGTTAAGGGACTTCGTGCCGTGTCTGATTTTGATTATGAATTTCAGCAGGCACTTATAAATAAAAGTCTGTACCCAAGGATTGAAACTGTTTTTCTTACCGCTAAGGGTGAAAATATGTTTCTTTCCTCCAGTATGGTGAAGGAGGTTTGCCGTCTTGACGGCGACATTTCACCGTTTGTTCCGGCAGAAATAGTAAATGATATAAATTTAAGATGTAAAGGAGATAAATAAAATGACCAATACCGATATTTTACTTGAAGATTTAGAGGACGTGCTCGACGACGCTACTTCCATTCCTCTCAGTAAAAAGTATGCAGTAGATGTTGATAAGATTAAGACAATTATTGAGGATATCCGTCTTAACACTCCTCAGGAAACAAAGCAGGCAAAGGCTATTGTTGACTCAAGAAACAACATTCTTGAGGAAGCAAACAAGCAGGCTGCCGATATCATTGCAAAGGCTCAGGAGCAGGCGAGAGAGCTTGTAGCAAGGGACCAGATTACTCAGACTGCACAGGCTGAGGCTGCCGATATTCTTGCAAAGGCTAAGGAGCAGGGCGATGCTTATGTTACAGATGCTCAGAATCAGGCATCTGAAATTCTCAGCAATGCAACAAATCAGGCAAATGAGATGGTTACAACTGCCCAGAACAAATCACGTGAAATGCTCACAGCAGTTAATAACTATGCCGATGATACACTTCTTGCAATTGACGATTCACTTTACAAGGCTCTTTCAGATGTAAGACGTATCCGTCAGGGCATTATGAACAGCCAGAATAAGCACAATAGCTAATCATATGAATAAAAGTAAAATCACAGTCCGTCAGTAACCCTGACGGACTGTGATTTTTGTTACAAAAAAAATAACGGCAGGCGTTTGCCTGCCGTTAAATTGATTATTTATTATTCCTGAATACCTTTAGCTATACGAGCCTCTTCAAGCTCCTTCTGAGCCTTTTCCTTAGTTTTACCTGTGTAATCATTAAAGAACATAGGAATGATTGTAAGAAGGAAGCCAACAGCCGGTACGATAGTTACAAGAGCTAAAAGCATCTTTTGTGTTTCAACTGACTGCTGATAGAAAATCTGTCTGCCCTCAATATCTGTCAGTGACTTGTTAACAGCCATAAAGTCTGACTGGTCAAGAATCTGACCGAACACGAAGGTTGCAATTGCTGCGTTAACCTTGGAAAGGAAGGTCTGGAAGGAGAAGCAAACACCCTCGTGTCTTTCACCTGTTTTCCATTCAAGGTAATCAACGGAGTCAGCAATAAGTGCATAGGTGATAACGTTGTAAATACCAAGAGGAAGACCCATTAAGAACAGGAATACCCAAAGGATGTAAATGTTGATTTTTGTTACATCATGAGCGAATACAACGTAGCAAAGTGCGTGTACAATCAAGCCGAATACAGCAGAGCCGATGTAAATCTGCTTAAGGGAA
>CAMBQD010000112.1 GCA_945869905.1 uncultured Clostridia bacterium
CGAGTCCTATTCCGCCTGACGCCTTTTTGTCCGCATTTTGCTTGCGCAGACCGTGGGGTCCGTCTGTAATCATAATTTTAGGAAGTCCCAGCTCTAAAGCCTCCTCCAAATGCCAATAATCGAAGCCTGAAACAAAAGCCGCCTTTTGCTCAAGGCTCATTTTTTTTACGATTTCCGGGTGTTTCATAAAAACGCTCCTCTCAAATTTTTACCAATAATTATTGTACTATAAAAACAACAGTATATCAATATTTATTTTTGCTGAAATTCAGTGTAATCTTAGATAATTTCATTTTTCTTTGATAACTTGCAAAGCTCCGATATTTTATGATAATATATAAACAACACATTATTTACGGGAGAAAGAAAAATGAAAAAGCTGTTTTTGGTATCAAATTTCAGAAATACCGCAGGGATTTTCAAATTGCTTTACAGGGATTACAGGGGCAAAAAAGCAGTCTTTATACCAACGGCGGCAATGGCTGAAAAAACCGGCATATTTGCAAATTACAACAAGCGCCTTTTGAAAAAAGCAGGGCTTATACCGGTAACACTTGATATTTCAAAGGCAGAAGGCGATGAAATAAAAGAAAAAATTTGTGAAAGCGACTGTATTTTTGTCAATGGCGGAAACACATTTTTTCTGTTGCAGGAGCTTAAGCGAACAGGCGCAGACAGACTGATAAAGGCTGAAATTGATAAGGGCAAGCTGTATATAGGTGAATCGGCAGGTGCAATCATCACCTCCCCTGACATTGAGTATATAAAGGCTATGGACAGTCCTGCAAAGGCACCTTTACTGAAGGACTGTACAGGCTTATGCCTGACGGATTTTTACACACTGCCCCATGACGAAGCAAAAGGCTTTAAAAAGGCAGTGTGCAAAATAAAGCAGGAATATTCCGATAAAATACACCTTCAGATAATAAACAATTATCAAGCAATTGCAATAGAAGATGAAAGCATAAAAATTATTAACTCTTAGGGGATCGGTAATAATACGAACCACGGTTTATTACCGTTACCCTAGGCAATAAAGAATAATCCGAACCTGCCAAAAATGCAGTATTAAAGCGACTTTTGTATTTTTCACTGTTGCCTTGCGTCAGCAAGGCTTCCATCTCAAAATCCAAAATTCATCTTTACTTCAAGCATTTTTGGTCTGCGAGTTTAAATTGTGCTGATTTGTTCTTAATCAAGGCATAAAAACGCAGGAATACTTTATGTATTCCGAGTATTTTTAACACAGAGTAAGGGCAAATCAGCCAATTTAAACCATGGTTCGGATTGCTCTTCATTGCCTAAACAAAAAAGCGATGGAACACCATCGCTTTTTTATTACATATTTTCTATTATCGACCTGATAATTTCTTCAGCCTTTTTCACGTCAGCCTTGCCTCGTGAGTTTTTCATAACATAGCCGAACATAACATTGATTGCCTTGTCCTTGCCGTTTTTGATATCGTCAACAGCCTTTGGATTTGCATCAATTGCGCCCTGACAAAGAGTCTTCAAATCATCATCTGAAAGACCTGCCAAATCATCAGCCTTGATATATTCGGTAACATCCTTTCCGCTTTCAAGCATCTGTGAAAGGACTTCCTTTGCCTTATTGGCTCTGATTTTCTTTTCGTCAATAAGCTTAACCAAGGCTGCAAGCTGCTTTGAGGTGGTTTTGATTTCAAAGTTTTCCTTGTCCTCTTCTGTTTGCAGTGTTGCATAAATTGTGCCGATAATCATATTAAGCACATTGTTGGCGCCCGCACCCTCATTAACTGCATCGTCAAAAAACTTAGTGACATTTTTGTACTTGTAAATAAGTCTTGCATTATTCTCAGGCAAGCCCATATCCTCAACATATCTTTTAAGCTTTGCATCCGGAAGCTCCGGCAGAGATGCGCGTATACGCTCCACCATCTCAGGTGAGATGTAAAATCTCAATATATCAGGCTCAGGGAAATAACGGTAATCGTCTGCATTTTCCTTTGTTCTGAGAACATACACAGTATCACTGTTTGCGTCATAGCGCATTGTGGACTGAACAACCTTTTCACCTGAATCAAGGATATCCTCCTGTCGTTCAATTTCCAGCTCCATTGCACGAACAATGTTTGAAAGGGAGTTAATATTCTTAATTTCCGTTCTTGTACCCCAAGGCTCACCGGGCTGATGAATGGACACGTTAACATCACAGCGCATTGAGCCCTCCTGCATTTTACAGTCGGAAACGCCCACATTTCTCATAATCAGCTGAAGCTTTTCTGCATATTCCCTTGCCTCCTCAGGAGTGGAAATATCAGCCATTGACACAATCTCAATCAAAGGCACGCCGCCGCGGTTATAATCAACATAGGTATATCCGCCGTCGTGAACAAGCTTACCTGCGTCCTCCTCAATATGAATGCGCTCAATTCTGATTTTTTTGCCGGAATCAAGCTGAACGTAGCCATTAATACAAACAGGCTCGTCAAACTGTGAAATCTGATAAGCCTTAGGCAAATCAGGATAAACATAGTTTTTTCTGTCCATATGTGAGTTGTTATTGATATCACAGTGAACAGCAAGTCCTGCGCGTACTGCGTATTCAATAACCTGCTTATTTAAAACGGGAAGTGAGCCGGGCTGACCCGTGCAAACAGGACAGCAGTGGGTATTAGGCTCGCCGCCGAACTGAGTTGTACAGCCGCAAAAAATCTTTGTTTTTGTGGCAAGCTCAATATGAGTTTCTATTCCGCATACTAACTGATAGCTCAAAGCTCTGCACCTCCCTCAAAATCCTCAACGCCTATTTGGGCATTTTTTTCATAGAAATAAGCCGCATTCATTATTATTTTTTCACTGAACTTTTTACCGATAATCTGCATACCGATAGGAAGGTCGTTACTATCATTTTTAATTGGAACGCTTATTGCAGGAACACCTGTAATATTGATAGGTACTGTTGCAATGTCGGAAAGGTACATATCAACAGGTGACGCACCGCTGAAATCAAGCGGAAATGCAGTATTGGGAGCCGTAGGTGCAATAAGAATATCGCAGGTGTTGAATATCTCATCAAAATCTGCAATAAGGTTTTCACGCAGAAGGCATGCCTTTTTATAATAAGCGTCATAATAGCCTGATGACAGAACATAGGTGCCCAGCATAATCCTGCGTTTAACCTCGTCGCCAAAGCCCTCTGTTCTTGTTTTAAGTATCATTTCCTCAACATCGTTAAAGCTTTCGGGTCTGTAGCCGTAGCGAATACCGTCATATCTGCCCAGGTTTGATGAAGCCTCGGCACAGGCAATAATATAATAAACCGGCAAGGCTTGCTTTAAAACAGGCAGGCTGATATCTATAATTTCTGCACCGTTATCCTCAAAGAACTTAACAGCACCGTCAATAGCCTCTTTTATCTCACTGTTAATGCCGTCAAAATATTCCTTGGCAATGCCGATTTTAAGCCCCTTAATGTCCTGCTTACCAAGTGACTCGGCAATACTGCCAAAGTCAAAGTCAACGCTGGTTTGGTCATTTGCATCCACACCTGAAATTGCGTCAAATACCGTTGCAGTATCCTTAACGGAATTTGCAAGCACACCGATTTGGTCAAGTGACGAGCCATAGGCAATAAGGCCGTAACGTGACACTGCGCCGTAGGTGGGCTTAAGTCCCACAATTCCGCAAAATGATGCAGGCTGACGAACAGAGCCGCCTGTATCGGAGCCCAGTGCATAAGCCGCAAGATTTGCACAAACTGCTGCCGCACCGCCGCCTGAGGAGCCGCCTGTAACGTGGTTCACATTTCTTGGGTTAAGGGGTGCACCGTAACAGCTTGTTTCGCTGGTGGAGCCCATTGCAAATTCGTCCATATTGGTTTTGCCAAGCATAACCGCACCCTTCGCCTTAAGCTTTGACCACACAGTAGAGTCATAATAGGGTCTGAAGCCTGTAAGAATTTTTGAGGCACAGGTGGTTAAATCGCCGTCGGAACAGATATTGTCCTTAAGAGTCATAGGTATACCCGTCAGCGCGGTGGCGGTACCCTTTGCAATCATATCATCGGCTACCCTTGCGTTTTCCATAGCCTTGTCAAAGGTGGTAGAAACAAAGGCATTATATTTTTTGTTGTCAGACTCAATGGCAGAAATATATTTTTCTGTCAGCTCTGCTGACGATATTTCCTTATTTTTGAGCATATGTGATAAAGGAGAAATAAGCTCTCTCATTTATATTCCTCCCTTCACGCAGAACATACCCTTTGAGCCATTAACATTAGAAAGTATTTTTTCGTTAGGTAATGACTCCTTAACAATATCTTCTCTGAAATCTTCAGCAGGGGTGGCAGATGATGATACATTTCTAATCTTTTCGGCATCACCCTCTACTGAATTGTTTATTGTATCTGCAAAGGCAATAATATCGTCC
>CAMBQD010000113.1 GCA_945869905.1 uncultured Clostridia bacterium
ATCGCATATATTTTGGTTTAACAAAGCATAGGCATAGCTCATACCCACCATACCTACACCGACTATAACAACCTTTTTATTATCCCTAAACATAAAATCACCCGAAAGTATTATTACCGTACTTTCGGGTGTTCATACCGTTTATATCTATTTACTTAAAAAATAACGGCAGCTTTTCAAGGAAAATAATATCGTCCCTGTCGGCAGCGTCACCCTCAGCAAGAGGAGCACAGGAGGCAACTATATTACCGCCAAATGCCTGTACAAGACCGATAACAGCCTTTAAGCTTTCACCGGTTGAAATTACGTCATCAACAATGAGAACTCTTTTATCCTTAAGCAAATCGCCGTCCTCATGGCCGAGATAAAGAGTCTGCTCCTTTTGAGTAGTAATACTTCTTACCGTGTACTCAACAGGGTTGTCCATATAAACCTTAATGCCTTTACGTGCCACTATGTACTTTTTGCCGCTGATTTTACTCATCTCATAGGCAAGAGGAATTGATTTTGCCTCAGGTGTGACAATATAATCAAATTCAGGGCATTTATCAAGCAAGGCTTTTGCACAAGCCTCTGTCAGCTCCACATCACCGAAAAGGATAAATGCGGCAATATCAAGCTTATCTGACACTGCAAAGCGCTTAAGATGTCTTTCAACGCCTGCAATTTTTAAGGTATAATATTCATCACTCATAATATTTTTTCTCCCATATTTACACCGCCGATTATGTGGAAATGAAGATGCTTAACGGTTTGACCTGCGTCTTCACCGCAGTTATTTATAATTCTGTAGGAATCAATACCCTGTGATTTTGCAATCTCGGGAATTTTTTCGAAAATATCGGCAATGTATTTGCTGTTTTCGGCAGTAACGTCATTGGCACATTCAATATGCACCTTAGGCACAACAATGATATGTACAGGTGCAACGGGATTTATATCCTTAAAGGCAAGGATATTATCGTCCTCATACACCTTTGTTGAAGGAATGTTACCTGCAATTATCTCACAAAACAAACACATATTAACTACCTCCGAATTTTATTTAATCATAGATTTAACAGTATCCTCAACGGCAGCCATTGCGCTGTCAAGCTTTGAAATATCCTTTGCACCTGCCATTGCGGAATCGGGACGACCGCCGCCGCCACCGCCTACAAGCTTGGCAATTTCTCTTACAAGGTCACCCGCTTTTACACCCTTTGCAATTGCATTCTTACCGCAAACTGCCACAAGATTTGCCTTATCGCCGTTTACACCTGCAATTATCGCAACTATGTTATCGCCCTTGGCTTTAAGGTCATCACCCATAGAACGAAGAGCGTCGGGAGTAGTGCCGTCAACCTTTGCAATATAAAGCTCAAGTCCGTCAACATCAACAGGCTTTGAGAACATATCTGCACTCTTAAGCTTTGTAAGCTGAGCATTAAGCCTTTGGATTTCCTTATCCTTTTCTTTAACCTCATTAACCATTGCCGCAGCTCTTTCGCTGATTTCATTGTCGGAAGTCTTTAGCACAGAGGCGGTAAGCTTTACCATAGCCTCATTACTGTTAATATAGTTAAGAAGGCTAAGTCCTGTAATAGCAGTAATTCTGCGAACACCGGCGGCAACAGATGACTCTGATACAATTTTAAAAAGTCCCAACTCGCCGCTGTTTGAAACGTGGGTACCGCCGCAAAATTCAGTTGAAAAATCGCCTGCCCTTACAACACGCACGATATCGCCGTACTTTTCACCAAACAGCATCATTGCGCCCATCTTCTTTGCTTCTTCAATGGGCATTTCCTGCATTGTAACAGGCTGTGCCTGCATAATAAACTGATTAACAAGCATTTCTGTTTTTGAAATTTCATCAGCAGTCATAGGATTAAAATGTGTAAAGTCAAAACGAACCTCGTATTCATTGACAAGCTGACCTGCCTGCTCAACATGGGTACCTAAAACCTTACGTAAAGCCGCCTGAAGCAAATGTGCCGCAGTATGATTTCTCATAATGGATTCACGTCTTACTGCATTAATGCTTGCATTAACTGCGTCACCTACACTGACAACACCCTTTGAAACATTGCCGTTATGAAAATATATTCCGTCGGGATTTTTGGTGGTATCTGCCACGATAAATACATTAGAGTCACCGTTTTTTATAACGCCGCTGTCACCGACCTGTCCGCCGGAAAGAGCATAGAAGGGAGATCTATCAAGTACTACAGTACCCTGCTCCCCTGCGCCCAGCATATCAACAAGCTCGCCTTCAGCTTTAACGATTGCCAGAACCCTTGCATCACATTCAAAATCTGTATATCCTACAAATTCTGTTTTATCTGTATCAATTTTAACAGACTCGCCCTTCCAAGCGTCTGCGCCTGCGTCCTTACGTGCAGCACGTGCAGTTGACTTTTGGTTTGCCAAAAGGGCATTGAATTTGTCCTCATCAACTGTAAAGCCCTTTTCTTCAAGAATATCCGTAGTTAAATCAATAGGAAAGCCGTATGTGTCATTCAGCTTAAATGCGTCCTCGCCGGAAAAAACATTAGAGTCCATACTTGAAATATACTCATCAAGCAAAGCAAGACCTGCGTCAATTGTTTTACCGAAGGACTCCTCCTCAGCCAAAAGAACCTTTTTAATAAGCTCTGCCTTGTCTGAAAGTTCAGGATAAGCGGTTTCATTCTCCTTTATAACCGTTTCACAAACCTTATAGAGGAACGGCTTATTAACGCCTAATAGTCTGCCGTGGCGGCAGGCACGTCTGATAAGACGGCGGAGAACATATCCCCTGCCGTTATTTGACGGAATAACACCGTCGCCAATCATAAAGGTTGATGAACGCACGTGGTCTGTAATAACACGAAGTGAAACATCCTTTTTCTCGTCATCATGGTATTTAACACCTGCAATCTCCGATATCTTTTTCATAATATTCTGCACGGTGTCAACCTCAAAAATATTATCTACGTCCTGCATAATGCAGGCAAGCCTTTCAAGACCCATACCGGTATCAATATTGGGATGGTCAAGGGGCGTATAGTTATTATTTCCATCGTTATCAAACTGAGTAAAAACATTATTCCAAAACTCAGTATATCTGTCACACTCACAGCCGGGACCGCAGTCAGGACTGCCGCAGCCGTATTTTTCACCACGGTCAAAATAAATCTCAGAGCAGGGACCGCAGGGACCGGAGCCGTGCTCCCAGAAGTTATCCTCCTTGCCCAGCCTTACAATGTGGTCAGGAGCTACACCGTTTTGCTTTGTCCATATTTCATAAGCCTCGTCATCATTTTCGTAAATGGTAACATAAAGCTTGTCCACAGGCATTTCAAGCACCTTGGTACAAAACTCCCAAGCCCAAGCAGTTGCCTCCTTCTTGAAATAATCACCAAAGGAGAAATTACCCAGCATTTCAAAAAAGGTGCCGTGACGGGCTGTTTTACCTACGCACTCAATATCGGGAGTGCGGATACATTTTTGGCAGGTGGTAACACGCTTGCGGGGCGGTGTAACCTCACCTGTAAAATATTTTTTCATGGGAGCCATACCTGAATTTATAAGCAAAAGACTCTTATCTCCGTCCGGTACAAGAGAAAAGCTGGGTAACCTAAGATGTCCCTTGCTTTCAAAGAAAGACAGATATTTCTCTCTCAAATCATTTAATGATGTCCATTCCATAATCTATACCTCAAATTTGACTTTAAAATTAAAGCAAATATTATTATGTTCAGTTTTTTACGTATCACAAACATCAAGGGCAACAAAAAATGTTGCCCCTAAATTTATTGTGAATTAGAGCTTTTCAACAATCTTTGTAAGTTCCTTAGCTTCATCAACTGTGAAGGTAAGACCCTTGCTCATCTTTGAATGGTCAGGTGACCAATCACGAACGTCAATCTTAGGCTCACGTCCGTTCCAGGAAATCATATTAACCTCTCTGGTCCAGCCCCTTGCTGTTTCGGAAATTACACCGAGATGCTCTGTGATTTCGTACTTAATTTCTGGCATTTCATACTCCTCCTTTTTTATATATTGAAATTAAACCTTTAACTTATTTAAGACTGCGTACAATGTCCGCAGTATCGCGGGCAATGGTAAGCTCCTCATCGGTTGCAAGGATAAATACCCTTACTTTATCTGTTGGGTCTGTAAGCTCAGCCTCAGCACCCTTTTGCGTTTTTTGGTTAAGCGCCTCATTAATATGAACACCCATATAACCAAAATATGAACAAATCTTTGAACGAAGCCAAAAGCCGTTTTCACCGATGCCGCCTGTAAATACAATTGCGTCAACACCGTTCATTGCGGCAATATATGATCCGATATACTTGGCAATTTCATAAGCCTGCATTTCATGAGCAAGGATTGCTCTTTCATTACCCTGTGCCTGAGCGGCGCATA
>CAMBQD010000114.1 GCA_945869905.1 uncultured Clostridia bacterium
TCATCATAAATTCCAATAATTTTAAAGCATGAAAGTATGCTTAAAAGCTCTTTAGTTTCATATGCCTTTTCATAAAATTCTTCACTGAAACGGTCATAATTCCTGCCGTTAAAGACAAAGAAATCAAGCAGTATTCTGACAGTATTATTTCCAACATACTCATTGTCCCAGCTGAGAAAGAAATCCTCCTCATCAAAAACAAATGTGTTGTCACCAAGTACATTTTTGTGCTTATAAACGGTATTTACATCAAAAACAAACACACCGTTATTGTTAAGTGAATTATAAACACAGTCAAAGCATTTTTTTACTTCTTTTATACCGTCAAGGTGATTAATGCTGTCAAGCGAGCAAAGGCAGTAATCAAATTTATCGGGCAGGGAAAAATCCGTCATATTACCCTTTAAAAATTTAACCTTGCCGTCACATTTATTTTCTGCAACAATAAGCATATCATCCGACAAATCAATACCTGTAACCGAATAACCCTTTTCAGCCAACAAAAGTGACATTGTTCCTGTTCCGCAGGCAAGGTCAAGAACCCTATTACCGCCGTTTTTATACTCAGAAAAAAAGTTAGAAATGTAATCACTTCTAACTTTATAATCTACATTTTCAGTTAAATAGTCATAAAACTGAGCAAAAGCTTTATAGCTGTTCATTGTTTTCCTGTTCTCTGATTCTCTCAAAAATTCTGTCGTATCCGTCACAGCCATACTGCAGTGAGCGGTTAACCCTGCTTATAGTTGCAGTAGACGCGCCTGTTGCATTTACAATGTCGGTATAAACACATTTTTCCGACAGCATTTTTGCAACAACAAGCCTTTGACTGATTGCCTTAAGCTCCTGAATTGTGCACAAATCCTCAAAAAAATCATAGCATTCATCAGTATTTTCCAATGATAAAATTGCTTTGAATAAAAAGTCTAAATTGTCATCCTGTAATTTTCTGCTCATAATACCCCTCCAAAACGGAACTATGCTGATATTGTAACACATTAAATTGTGAAAGTAAAGAAAAATCCCTGAAATAAATCAGGGATTTAACAAATTATTCAGTTATTAAATCATTATAAAAATCGAAGCAATCAAAGGTAGCAAAATAATCCTTTGGTGTTTCCGCACGTCTTATCATTTCAAAGCTGCCGTCCTGCTTAAGGAGAATTTCCGCACTTCTGAGCTTTCCGTTATAATTATATCCCATTGAAAAGCCGTGTGCACCTGCGTCGTGAATATAAATGTAATCACCCATATCGATTTTAGGCAACATTCTGTCAATTGCAAACTTGTCGCAGTTTTCACAAAGGGATCCTGTTATATCGTACTTATAATTACAGGGCTCGTTCTCCTTACCTAACACTGTAATATGATGATAAGCGCCGTAAATTGCAGGGCGCATAAGGTTTGCGGCACAGGCATCAACGCCGATATATTCCTTATGAGTATGCTTTTCGTTAATAGCCTTTGTAACAAGTGCGCCGTAAGGGCCAAGCATATATCTGCCAAGCTCGGTATAAATTGCAACATCATCCATACCTGCAGGAACAAGGATTTCTTCGTAAGCCTTTCTTACACCTTCACCGATAACAAAAATATCATTAGGCTCCTGCTCAGGTCTGTAAGGAATACCGATACCGCCGGAAAGGTTGATAAATGTGATATGAACCCCAAGCTTTGACTTAAGGTCAGCGGCAAGCTCAAACAAAACCTTTGCAAGCATTGGATAATATTCATTGGTAACGGTATTGGAACAAAGGAAGGAGTGAATACCAAACTCCTCTACTCCCTTTTCCTTCATTATGGCAAACGCCTCATAAATCTGTTCTGTGGTCATACCGTACTTGGCATCACCGGGGTTATCCATAATATCATTTGATATTTTGAAAACTCCGCCCGGATTATATCTGCAGCTCATCTTTTTCGGTAGTTTTCCGCATGCCTTTTCAACTGCCTCAATGTGAGTAATATCGTCAAGATTTATTATTCCGCCTAAATCGTTACAATATTTAAACTCATCAATTGGGGTATCATTTGATGAAAACATTATCCCATCACCGGTAATGCCCACTGCCTTTGACAACATAAGCTCAGGCTTTGACGAGCAATCACAGCCGCAACCGTATTCATTAAGTATCTTTATAAGGAAAGGGTTTGGAGTAGCCTTAACTGCAAAATATTCCTTATAGCCCTTATTCCAGGACAAGGCCTTTTTTAAATTTTTAACATTTTCTCTTATCCCCTTTTCATCATAGATGTGAAAGGGAGTGGGATATACGCTTGCAATCTCCTCAATCTTTTCCTTTGTAACAAAAGGTGTCTTTGTCATAATTTTATTGTCCTCCTGCATCACTAATTGCATTTTCAATATGATTTTTTATTCCGTTTAAACCAAGTCCACTGACTGCAGAAAACGGAATAACAGGCACATTGCCTGCAAAGGCAAGTTCCTGTCTTGCCATATTCATTCTTTCCTCATATGCCCTTTTCTTCAGCTTATCAGCCTTTGTCATTACAATGATAAAGGGTATGTCCATCTCACGCATAAAATTAATCATACCCTCATCATCCTTTGTGAGAGGATGACGCATATCAATAAGCTGAACAACCAAAGCAATATTTCTTTGGGTTTTAAAATAACCTTCCATTAAATCTGAAAAGCGGTTAAGCTCCTGTTTACTGATTTTTGCATATCCGTATCCCGGCAGGTCAACAAACTTTGCCTCATCAAGATTATAAAAATTTATTGTTACGGTTTTGCCGGGAACAGAGCTTACCCTTGCAAGCTGTTTTCGGTTAAATAGCTTGTTAAGCAAACTGCTTTTGCCCACATTGGATCTGCCTGCAAAGGCAATTTCCGGCACAGTGCTTTCGGGAAGCTGAGAAAGCAGGCCATAGGAGCGTTCAAATTCTGCTCTATTATAATTCATAATTCACCTACTGTGTTATTACAGAAGTCTGTGATTTTTTGTTATTAACAACGATGCTTGTCTTTGCACTGTTAAAATTACTTTTAACGGGCTGTGTAAGAGCAATAGGCATAACCTCGTCAAATTTGGAAACGGTAATAAACTTAACAGCGTTTTTAACCTCATCGGATATTTCGTCCAAATCCTTGGCATTTTCTGCAGGAATAATAACGGTATCGCAACCTGCTTTATATGCCGCCATTGATTTTTCCTTAAGTCCGCCTATTTCCATTGCGTTACCCTTAAGGCTTATTTCACCTGTCATAGCAACATTTGACTTTATTGCAATGCCTGTAAGCTCGCTGACAAGAGCAGTTGTAATTGCCAAGCCTGCAGAGGGACCGTCCTTTGGTACTGCCCCCTCGGGAGCGTGAATATGTATATCCTTTGTTTTGTAAAAATCAGAGGAAATCCCGTATTCATCAGCCTTAGACCTAACGTAAGAAACTGCGGTTTTTGCACTTTCCTTCATAACGTCGCCAAGATTACCTGTAAGCTCTATCTTTCCCGTGCCCTCAAGGGCTGAAATTTCAATGGGAAGAATTGTACCGCCTACGCTTGTCCATGCAAGACCGTTAACAGTTCCCACAAGGTTTTCCTTGCTTACAGTATCCTGTGTATATTTCTTCTTACCGAGAATTTCAGTTATGTTTTTATCGGTAACCTTAAAGGATTTTAAGCCGCTTTCAAGGGCTACCGTACCCTTTCTGCAAAGCTGTGCAATCATTTTTTCAAGGTTACGTACGCCGGCCTCACGTGTGTAGCATTCAATAAGAATATTTATTGCGTCGTCTGATATTTTAAATTCTCTGCCGTTTAGACCATGCTTTTGCATTTCCTTCTTTATCAAATGCTCCTTGGCAATATGGAACTTTTCAACGGCAGTGTATGAGTTAAGCTCAATTACCTCCATTCTGTCAAGAAGCGGAGCGGCAATTGAATAAATATCATTTGCCGTGGTAATAAACAGAACCTTGCTTAAATCAACGGGAAATTCAATATAATGGTCTGTAAAGGTGCTGTTTTGCTCGGGGTCTAAAGCCTCCAACAATGCAGATGATGGGTCGCCCTTAAAATCATTACCAACCTTGTCAATTTCATCGAGCAGAATAATAGGATTCATAACACCGCTTTTAATAACAGCATCAACAATCCTGCCGGTCATTGCACCGATATATGTTTTTCTGTGGCCTCTGATTTCCGCCTCGTCATGAATTCCGCCAAGAGCAACTCTTACATATTTTCTGTTCATACCCTTTGCAAGAGATTTGACAATTGATGTTTTACCAACTCCGGGAGGGCCTGCAAAGCAAAGAATCTGACCGCTGAAATCAGGATTTCTTTTATAAACAGCCAGGGAATCAACAATTCTTTCCTTAACCTTATCAAGTCCGTAATGGTCCCTGTCAAGAATTTTTCTTGCTTTTTC
>CAMBQD010000115.1 GCA_945869905.1 uncultured Clostridia bacterium
CTCATAGTTTGCTCTGCACCAATCTGTTGCATCAAGGCAAGCCTTAATATCCTCCTGAGTCATATCCCAGAACGGTTTCATACAGCCTTCGCCCTTATCGTTCTTAGATGCACCGCTGCCGTCAAGGGCTGTTGCACCTGAGTTGATAAGGTGAATAAAGCCGTCCTTTGCAATACCGTCAGGACGTACGCCTGTTACACGCTCACAGGCATCAGGACTCCAGTATGTACGAACATCGTGGAAGCAGGGAGCAGAGTGTGAAACAAGTGTACCCAGCATCATTGCAACACCGTTAAGCGTATCATTTTCTGTTGCAAACGGTGTTGGCATTTTTTTGCCGTTCCAGTCAAAGGTTGATGCCATAATTGCCTCTGTAAAGTCTGCATTCGGAAGCCAGTCTGTCCAGTTACGCTGTCCCTGGAAACCGCCGGCAACTGCATTCTTGCCCAATGCCTCCTCATGCCAGCCCATTTCGTCAAGCTTTTTATTGCCGTAAAGGATATCACGCATTACCATTGTCATCTTGGTAACAAATTCCCAATCCTTGTCAGCAGGAACAACCTTTGATTTAGTAATAATTTCAGGAAGATTTTTGCCTTCGTTAAGGTCAAAGCCCTCCTTACAGTTTTCCTTAACCCACTTGATAGCTTTGTCATATTCGTCGTGGTCATAAATTTCAAGTGTTATGCGGCGGATAATTTCTGTCATATCCACCCACTCTGCACGGATGCCGAAATACTTTTGGAACATATCTGCATTGCAATATGAGCCTGCAATGCCCATTGCAACACCGCCGAGATTAACGTATGCCTTATTCTTCATCCAGCCCACTGCAACAGATGCCTTTGCAAAACGCAAAATCTTTTCTGCAACATCGGCAGGAACAGATGTGTCTGTCATATCCTGTACATCGTGTCCGTAAATTGAAAAAGCAGGAAGTCCCTTTTGTGCAAACGCAGCCATAACTGCGGCAAGATAAACCGCACCGGGACGCTCTGTACCGTTAAAGCCCCATACAGCCTTAATTGTATTCGGGTCCATATCAAAGGTTTCCGAGCCGTAGCACCAGCAGGGTGTAACGGAAAGAGTTGCAACTACATTTTCGCCCGAAAACTGCTCTGCACATTTTGCAGCCTCTGCACCGCCGCCGATAGTGGTGTCGCTGATTACGCACTGAACAGGAGTTCCGTCAGGATATCTGAGGTTGGTTTCAATAAGCTCCTTCGCAGCCTGAGCCATACCCATTGTCTGCTTTTCAAGGCTTTCTCTGACGCCGCCCCAGCGTCCGTCGATTGTTGGTCTTATACCAATCTTTGGATAATTCATAAATTCTTACCTCTCCTTAATATTTTTATTTGCTTACTGCACTGCCGTACAGAAATTTTTATATGCTTTTTTCCACTCATCAGTATCGGCAGGCAAATATTCCTTAACGCTTTCCTGCTGTCTTATAAGCGCCCTGCCCTCATCAATATCCTTAATGTCGCCCAAGGCAATAAGCTGAAGTAATATATTACCCAGAGCCGTTGCTTCGGTAGGACCTGCAATAACGGGGATACCAAGGCTGTTTGCCGTCATTTGACAAAGGAAGCCGTCCTTAGTTCCGCCGCCCAAAAGATGAAGAACATCAAAATTTTTACCGGTATTTTCCGATATCTGACTTATGGCAAATTTGTATTTCATTGCAAGACTTTCGTAAATACAGCGTACCAAAGCACCGTCGCTTTCAGGCACAGGTTGATTTGTTTTCCTACAGAAATTCTGTATTTTTTCAGGCATTGAGCCTGCTGTTGCAAATTCAGGTGCGTCGGGGTCAATAAAGCAGGTAAAGGGCTTTTCCGCCCTTGCAAGCTGCTCCATATCATTAAAGGAATATTCCCTGCCGACACTTCTGAAGTTCCTGCGTATTTCCTGAATAAGCCAAAGTCCGCTGATGTTTTTCAGGTAATTAACCTTACCGTTGGCTCCAAGCTCGTTGGAAAGCTGGTCGTTCATACTCTTTTCTGTTAGAACTGCGTTATCGCACTCACATCCGATAAGTGACCATGTTCCGCAGGAAAGGAAGGCTGAGCATTTTTCGGAATTTGCAGGCATTGCCGCAACAGCGCACTGTGTATCGTGACCTGCAACCTTAATAACCTTAATTCCCTTATACTCCCCTGCAACCGTTGAACTGTCCACCGGCTCTTGCAGAATAGCCGTATCCATTCCGCTGAGCTTTGCCACATCAAAATCCCAGCCCTTTTTATCAAAGCTATACATTTGTGAGGTTGAGGCAATAGTCTTTTCGGCAGATTTATTACCGCACAATGCCCAGACAAATAAATCAGGCATAAACAAAAGGGTTTTTGCGTTTTTCTTTTCCTCTGCCGTTAACTGAAACAGTGTGTTTATAGGCATAATCTGATTACCTGTTGACCTGTAAAGGTCATAGGGTGATATCTTTTCAAATATCCTTTCAGGCATACCCTCTGTACGGGTATCACGGTAATTTGTGGGCAAGCCTATCAGCCTGTCATTTTCATCAAGTAGTCCGTAATCAACCCCCCAGGTGTCAAAGGCAAGGGCATCTGCGCCGCCGCACATATCAATTGCTTTTTTCACCTCGCCCAAAAGATAGGGAAAATCCCAGCAAAGACGATTGCCCTCATATGCAGGGATATTGTCAAACCTGTGCACCTCACTGTACTTAAGGCTTTTTCCGTCATACTCTGCCTTTATGGCTCTGCCAGTTGACGCACCGAAGTCGAATGCAAGAACCGTACTCACGGTGTAACAACTCCCTTCTTCAGAAGAACATTGGCATAAATAGCTGTTTCACCGGTGGCTATTATCAAGTAAGCCTTCTTTGCTCTTTCATAAAAAGCAAAACGCTCTGTCATTTCAATATCGTGATGCTCCGGCTCGTACTTATTTAATATTTCATCATAGGTTTTCCATATAGTCGGTGTGGGGCAGGTGTCACCCTTAACAACCTCCATAAGTGCCACCGGCTTTTCTGAATATGTATCAAGGGGAATAAGCTGTAAAACTGCATCCAATATTTCAGCAGTTCCGTGACCGTCTGCACGTATTACAACAGAATTTTTACCCACGCTTTCACAGGGGAAATTACCGTCGGCAATAACAAGCTCGTCACCGTGACCCATCTCACAAAGAGCCTTTAAAAGCTCAGGTGAAATTAGCGGAGAAATTCCTTTAAGCATAATCAGTCCTCCTTGGCGTGAAGCATTGGGTCGTCGGGATTAAAGGTCTTATAGCCCGGATGCCTGCCCGTTACACGATAATAGCCTCTCAGGTCAATAAGCTTTTGGATATTCTCAGGGCTGATATCGTGACTGCCACCCAAAATAACAGCGTTAATCGTAATCTTTGCCCAAAGCTCAAGACTTTCCATTCTGTAAAAAGCAGTTACAACATCACTGCCAACAGCCAGCGCACCGTGATTTTCAAGAAGCATAACATCGTGCTCCTCAAGATAAGGCTCAATGGCGTCCGGAACCTCTGTTGTTGACGGAGTGCCGTATGGGGTAAGCGGAACAGCGCCGATAACTGCAACGTCCTCAATCATATTGTACATATCCATTGCCTTATGAGCCACGGCAAAGCCTGTTGCTCCCGGAGGATGAGCGTGAATAACACTCATAACATCGTCACGCTTGTCATAGCAGCGCAGGTGCATTTTTATTTCACTTGAAGGGCGCAGACCCTCTGCCGCCTCAAGCACATTGCCCTTGCTGTCAATACGAATAAGCTTTTCAGGTGTGATAAAGGATTTGCTCATACCTGTCGGTGTTGCAAGAATTGTACCGTCATCAAGCTTTACGCTTACATTGCCGTCATTGGCGGCAACCCAGCCAAGCTGCCACATTTTGTGACAGATGTCACATATCAATTCTTTTTGTTCATCAATATTGCTCATAACTCTCTCCTTTATTTAAACAATATAATACAAATACATTATACACTGTATGTGATAATTTTTCCAGTATATATTTAATATATATTTAAAAATGCTTATATAAACAAACAAAAGACCGAAGAACTGATGTTCTTCGGTCGTTAAACTTCAAGCATTATACGTTGATTTCTACGTCAAGACCAAGCAAATCCTTTTCCTTTTCAAGAATAGGAGCAACGGTTCCCTTAAGAAAATCCGCGGTTTGCTCCGGTGCCCGGCCCACAAAATTGGATGGCTTAAGAATTGCCAGTATTTCCTCCTTGGTTGTCATAAATGCAGGGTCGGCTGCAATACGGTCCACCAAGTCGTTTTTACCGCCCTCAACCTTAACAACATTGCCTGCTGCCATTGAGTGCTGACGGATTTTTTCGTGCAGTTCCTGCCGGTCGCCGCCCTTCTTTACGGCAGCCAGCATAATATTTT
>CAMBQD010000116.1 GCA_945869905.1 uncultured Clostridia bacterium
ATATTATTTCCTTGATAACCAGTATTATTTCAAGCGTGACGGCATTTACGGCCACTATGATGACGCAGAGCGCTTTGCATTCTTTGCAAGGGCTGTACTTGAAATTATTCCTGCAATCGACTGGAAGCCCGATATCATCCACTGCAACGACTGGCAGAGTGCCCTTACTCCTCTGTACTACAGCTGCTATTATGCAAACAGGATGGGATTTGAAAACATTAAAACCGTTTTCACAATCCACAACATTCAGTATCAGGGTAAATACGGCGACGAGCTTTTGAACGACGTTTTAGGCATTGCACCGGAGTACAATAATCTTATTCTGTATGACGGAATTGTAAACTTTATGAAGGCAGGCATTGAGTGTGCCAACAAGGTTACAACCGTATCACCTACATATGCCAAGGAAATACTTGACCCGTGGTACAGCCACGGTCTTGACCCAATTCTTAACCAGCGTAGCTGGAAGCTTTGCGGAATTTTAAACGGCATAGATGTTGACGGATACAATCCTGCAACAGATAAGGATATCTGGGCAAATTACAGTGCAGATGATTTTTCAAACAAGGCAAAGAATAAGGAAGCCCTGCAAAAAATGATGGGACTTAACGTTGACCCCAACGTGCCTGTTATCGGCATTGTTTCAAGGCTTGTTGGTCACAAGGGCGTTGACCTTATGAAGGCAGTTCTTGAAAAGAGTCTTTGCGAGCGCAATCTGCAGTACGTTGTACTGGGCAGCGGCGAGTGGCAGTATGAAAACTTCTTCAGGTATCTCCACGACAAATATCCTGACAAGGTTGGCGTAACAATCGGCTTTGTGCCGGACCTTGCAAGAAAGATATATGCAGGTGCAGATATGTTCCTGATGCCAAGTAAATCCGAGCCCTGCGGCCTTTCTCAAATGGTTGCCCTCAGATACGGCACATTGCCCATTGTCCGTGAAACCGGCGGCCTTAAGGATTCTATTACAGACTGCGGAGACGGCGAGGGTAACGGCTTTACATTCAAAACCTATGACGCATATGATATGCTGGGTGCAATTTACCGCGCCGATGACGCATATCATTCAGATGGCTGGAGCACCCTTGTAAAGCGTGCCCTTGATTGTGATATGAGCTGGGGCAAGAGTGCAAACGAATATATTAAGATGTATCGTTCATTGCTTAAATAACTAATAGTTAGTAAAGCCGCAGATTGAAAAAATCAATCTGCGGCTTTATGCTTTAAAACCATTTTTTCTTTTTAAACCAAAGGCACAGACCAACCACAACGGCAACAGATAAAATAATCACGTACAGATATCCGTATTTCCAGTGAAGCTCCGGCATATACACAAAATTCATACCGTACCAGCCCACTATAACCGTCATCGGAAAAAATATGGTTGTTACCAATGTAAAGACCTTCATTGTCTGATTAAGGCGCATATCAAGATATGCCTGATACGCATCCCAAAGATGCACCACACTGTCCCTGAGCAAATCAACATTTTCCTTAAGCCTGACAGCCTTATCGGTAAAAATATGAAAGGTCTTAAGCGAGTCCTTATCAAATATTTCATTTTCGTTTTCTCTGAGCGCCTCACTGATATCAATAAGCTGTTCGTAATAACCTCTCAGGGTGAGCAGCTCCTTTTTCATATTAAGAAGGCGCATATTGAAATTTTTATCCGCCTTGTTTTTCAGCACCGTTTCCTCTAAGGAATTGATTTGCAGCTCCGCCTCCTCCAATGCTTTATTATCCCCTGATATAAGCCCTTCAAAAAAGGAGCACACAAGCTTTTCAAGGGTTATATTTTCACAGGAAATTTTTGACAGCACTTTTAAAAAGACATCTCTGTTACAGCAACCGTTTTCTTCGATATTTACAACAAGCACCAAGTTCTTTTTAACGAAAAGCGCCAAGCAATTTCTTAATCGGTTGACGCTATTTGCATTTACGGAATTTATTTTTACAAAGCTGTAGCCGTCATATACCTCAATATCTCCGGAAAAAAAACTGCTTTTTTCCTTGCATTTTTCCACATTGCGCAGAGAAAAGCCCCATTGCCTGTAAAAGCTTTCAAGCTCGCTTACGCTGATATAGCCAAAGGTTAAAATATTATCATTCAGTTCGTCAAAATTTACGCTTACAATTTCATCTTCAAGCCGGTAAAACATATAACCACCGAAAATATTTTTTCATACATACGCGGTTTTATGAGAAATATTTTTACATTTCTGTCAATTATAATCATATGGAATTTTTTATATGTTGATTTATTATTTTTTATATGGTATAAACTAAGTATAAATACTTGAGGGGGATTTTTATGGAAGAAAAACAAACCAGACCGTTTGGAATACGTGACAAATTCGGTTATATGCTGGGCGACTTTGGTTGTAATATGAGCTTTGTTTTCATAAACAACTATATGCTCCTTTTCTTTGTAACCTGTCTTGGTATTCCCGGAAAAATTTTCAGCGTTCTTATTTTAATTGCAAAAATTTGGGACGCTATCAACGACCCTATTATCGGCGGTCTTTGCGATTCACACGCACCGAAAAAGGGAAGTAAATTTATGCCCTGGATAAAATGGGGCAGTCTGCCGTTGCTTATTTTCAGCGTGGTAATGTTTATTTACATTCCTGACGCTCCGCTGTGGGCAAAATGCACATTGTGTCTTGGCTCATATATGGTATGGTCCGTGGCGTATACCAGTGTAAACGTACCCTACGGCTCACTTCAGTCGGCAATTACAACCGACCCTATTCAGCGAGCTGAGCTTTCAAACGCAAGGAGCATAGGCGCTATGCTGGCACAGGCTCCTGTTATGCTTATTCTGCCTCTTATCATTTATGATGACAATCAAAATCCAAAGGGAAATCTTTTCATTTGGGTTGTTCTTGTTATGGGCATAATCGGTTTTATCGCTTTCTTCTTCCTGCGTAAGCTGGTAACTGAAAGAGTTGAACCTGTTGTTCAGGAAAAGCAAAAGTTTAACTATCTCCAAACCTTTGTATCATTCTTCAAAAACAAGCCCATGATGGGTGTAACAATTTCCAGTGTGGCAATGCTGGCATTTTTGATGACTGTAACAAACACAATGCATTACACCTTTATGTGCTATTTTAAAAATACCGATTTATTATCAATTGGTACTGTTATATCAATGTTTCCAATGCTTATTGCAATGATTCTCTGCAAGCCGCTTGTTAAAAAATTCAGCAAAAGACAGCTTTGCACATATCCTTTCATCATTTCAATCGCGGCAACATTGGTATTAACTATTGTTAAAATTAAAAATCCGTTTGTATGGTTTGCAGTGCTGGCAGTAGTTATGTTCTCCGTTGGAGTTTATACAGTACTCACCTGGGCAATGGTTGCCGACTGCATAGATTATCAGGAAAAGAAAACCGGCAGACGTGAGGAAAGCTCAATTTATGCCACATATTCTCTGTTCAGAAAGCTTGCACAGGGCATCGGCACGGCAGTTGTTGCCCTTGCCATTGACCTGACAGGCTACGTAGCCGCAAACGGCGCAAACCAAACCACAGAGGTTAGTGATAAGATTTATACAATGACAGGTGCCCTGCCCCTTATAGGCAGTATCATCTGCTTTGTATCAATGCTTTTGCTTTATAAATTTGACGATAACAACGGAGGTATCGAAAATGAGAGAAATAATTAACATCAACAACAACTGGAAATTCCACAAGGGTGCAGACAAAATCAAGACGCCGCCTAAAAAGGCAGGCAAGGATTGGGAAAGCATTAAAATCCCTCACACCTGGAATAATATGGACGGTCAGGACGGCGGCTCGGATTTTTGGCGCGGTCAGTGCTGGTATATGAGGGATATCAAGGTTGATGCAGACTACACTCAGCGAGTTTATCTTGAGTTCAGAGGTGTATCAATGCTTGCGGAGGTTTACGTTAACGGCGTTAAGGCATTTACCCACAAGGGCGGTTTTTCCACCTTCCGTGTTAATATCACACCGTTTTTGAAAAAGAACAAGGCAACAATTGCCGTTATGGTTGATAACAGCGAAACAAATCAGATTTATCCTCAAACTGCCGATTTCACCTTCTTCGGCGGTATTTACAGAGCCGTTAATCTGATTATTGTTAAATCATCACATTTTGATTTGGATTACTACGGCGCACCGGGAATTGCCATTACTCCCACCGTTAATGATGACGGCTCAGCAGATGTTAATGTGGAGGCATATCTTAAAAATGCCGATGGCTGTACAGTAAGATTTAACACAGCAGATATGTCTAAAATTTCAACAGACGGCAAGGCGTCCTTCCACCTTGATGCTCCTCATCTTTGGAGCGGCGTTAAGGACCCGTTCCTTTATGAGATGACCGCCGAGCTCATTAAAAACGGCGAGGTGGTTGA
>CAMBQD010000117.1 GCA_945869905.1 uncultured Clostridia bacterium
AAGATTGTTTATATTAGGCACTGCCAGCTCCGCCGCGGCACTTGGTGTAGGGGCTCTCATATCTGCAACAAAATCGCAGATTGTAAAATCAGTTTCGTGGCCAACTGCGGAAATAACCGGGGCTTTGCAGGCAAATACTGCCCTTGCAACCTCCTCGGTATTAAATGCCCACAAATCCTCAATTGATCCCCCGCCTCTGCCCACAATAATGAGGTCAATGTCTTCAATAGAGTCAAGCATTTGCAGTGATTTGACTATATCCGCACCTGCCTGCTCACCCTGTACGATTGTGGGAACAATCATAAGCTCACATAACGGATAACGTCTTTTAATAATATTCTTAATATCCTCAACGGCGGCACCTGTGTTTGAGGTGGCAATGCCGATTTTACGAGGATATTTTGGAATGGGCTTTTTGTATATTTCGTCAAATAAGCCCTCCTTGGAAAGCTTTTCCTTCAGCTGTTCAAAGGCAATGCTCAAGGCTCCGGTACCGTCAGGCTGCATATCCTCGATATAAAGCTGGTATACACCGTCGCGGTCATAGACGGATACTCTGCCGCGGCAAATAACCCTCATACCGTCCTCCGGCATAAATCTTAATCTTTGCGCATAGGAGGAAAACATTACTGCCTTTAGCTGTGAATTTTCATCCTTTAACGTAAGGTACATATGTCCGCTTCTGGCATAATACTTGAAATTGCTTATTTCACCCACAACAAAAATATTTTTAAGCGGTGCACTTTCGTCAAGCAGGGATTTAATATAAAAATTTACCTGTGTAACTGTTACTGCATTGTTCATCGTGTATCTTTCAGGTAGGCATATATTGCAGTGCCGCAGGCATTGTCACAGCTGTATTGCGGCTGAGCAAAATATGCGTTGTATTTGTTAGTAATTCTGTCTTTTATCAAGGTGTTTGACATAACTCCACCGGCGTAAACCAGCGGAAGATTGCCATATTCCTCTAAGATTCCTTCTGTCATTTTATCAACGGCTGAGCAGATTGAAGAAAGCACATATTTTGATATGTCCTCCTTGCTTTCACCGCTGTCAAGCATTGACCTTGCTTTGTTTTCAATTCCGGAAAGCGAGCAGTTAAGACCGTTCATTGATGGTTTAATTTTAAAGTCCCTGTCTGATTTTCGGGATAGCTCGTCAAGTACCCTTCCGCAGGGAAAGGTATAACCCATCATAACTCCTGCTCTGTCAATAGCCTGTCCTGCCTTAAGGTCAGTGCTTTGGGCAATTACGGTTGCTTTTATCAATTTTTCACTGTCAGGCTCAACCAAAAGTGCCTCAGTAGTGCCGCCGCTGACGTGAAAAGCGACAAAAGGTGTGTTAACAAGGTCAAGCCTGTCAACAGAATAAAGGGCGGCGAGTATATGACCTATTTGGTGTGATGTTTCATATAGCTTGGCACCGGTAAATCTGCTGACGCTAACTGCATTGTTTATACCAACCAGAAAGCATGGCATATAGCTTCCTTCAACTTCCCGCGGTCTTGTGCTTACACCCACAGCCTCAATTTTACCAAGGCTGACGTCAAGTCGGTCAATCAGCTTGGGCATATTTGCAGTATGCTGAAATACTGCGTCACTCTGCCTGAGTCCTCTTTCACCTGATTTAACAGTTAAAAGCTGCTTTTGCTGATACATATGTACTCCGTCAAAGGCCGCAACAGATGTGGTGTAATTACTTGTATCAAAGCCGATATACACTTTACTTACCTCTTGAAACGGCGCCGAGTATACCGTTAATAAATGAAGCGTCGTCTGTGCTGGCATATTTTTTTGCAAGCTCAACTGCTTCATTTATTGCAACATTTTCGGGTACACTGTCAACATACTTCATTTCATACAGAGCAACATAAAGGATTGCCAGTGTTACCTTTGGCAAACGTGAAATTTTCCAGGACTTTGAATAGGCGGATATTGCTTCATTCAGCTCCTCAAGCTTGTCCTTAATTCCGCTTGAAACCTCAATTGCATAGCTGCAAACCTCTTCAACATTTTCGGAATACAGCTGAATAAGCTCATCAAGATTATCGTTAACCTCAAACAGATTTTCAAAGGTAAGGAAGAATGCCTGTTCTCTCATCTCGTTTCTTTTCATATGGTTCTCCTAAAAAAGAATGCCGGCAAAATAAATATTCACCGGCAGAATTTGTTAATCTTCAGTTTCACAAGGTTCCTGCGCGGCCGGCTCGTCAAAATCTATACCGGCAACAATAACATTTACTTTGTTAACAAGCTTTCAGGTCATATTCTGTATAGACTCTTTAACAGCCGTCTGTACTTCAGTTGCAACAGTCTGGAACTTTTTACCGGGAGCAATGTTAACATATATGCTGATATTAAAATCGTCACCGTCCTGCATAATCCTAACGGGACTCATAACCCTTAAACTACCCTGCTTTATTGTGCTGACAACATCAACCGGCCCTGTGTAAAAGGACGATATACCGTCAACATCCTTTGCGGCATTTATGTCTATTGAAGATATTACTTCATTTGAAATAACAAGTTCACCCATTGAGCTTTTTGATACTATCTCCATATATAAGCCTCCTTAATTTTAAACTATTATAACACAAACTGAATAAATATACAAGATTAATTTGATTGAATTATTGTAACGTCTTCATATGTGCATCCAAGCTGTCCGGTGGCAATTTCCTTTATCTGCAAAATTACTGTATCCGTCAGTTCCTCAACATCAACAATTATGTCAACCTTGCTGGAATTTTCATTGATTACTGCAATACAATTTTTAACGCCCTTTGCGGTAACAAGTGTTTCAATTTTATTTTCCGTGTTAATCATATCGGAAATTTTTGCCACCTTTTCCGTTGCTGCCTTCTTTGCCTCCTCGCTTTCCGATGAGGAATCAATTATGTTCTGCAGCTTTTCAAGGCTTTCATCTCTTGCCGTTTGTCTGTCAAGCCTTGCTGATGAAAAATATTCGCTTTCCTTTGCAGGCTCCGTAGTTGCGTCCACATATGTTGCCTCGCCAAGTATTTTTTCCTTTGCGCTTGATATTGAGCTTACCTTTGATGAAAGATCGCTGTTTTCCCAATACCAGTTGCCTGTTACTCCTATTGCCAAAAGAAGTACAAAGCAGGATATGGCAATTTTCGTTTTTTTGGACCTTTTAATTTGCATTTCAGTGTCGGTTAATACCGGCTTTTCTTTCTTTTCCTTGCTAGTTTTATTTTTGCTCATTTTTATCACCTTTATGATTTTATTTTTGAAACAGAAACTCTGTTTGACGGTATATTAAAAAGAGATGTTACAGATTGTATAATTTTTTCTCTGACTGCAGTATTGTCACCACCTGTGCAGACAACCGTAACTCCCTGTACCTTTGGTAAATATTCCTTGATTAAAACAGGTGTTTCTCCCTTATCCGAGTCATATATTACATATTCGTCTTTATGATTTGACGTGTTACTGTCATTTTTTTCTTCCACGTCTGTTGCGTATACGCTTTCTGTGGTGTTTTCAAGAGTAATCATCACTCTGCACTCTCCTGCACCCTCGATTGATGACAATATTTTTATAAGCTTATTTTCCATTTGATTTGTATATTCCTCATAGCTTAATGTATCATTATCCTGTGTTTTATTTTTTTCTGTGCTGTCAAGCATACTTGACGCAAAAATAAGTACAATTCCTACCAGACCAATCGCCACAATTATTTTAACCCTTTTACTGTCGGCAGTAATTACGCCTTTTAAAACTTCACTGATTTTACTCGCCAAGATAGTACACCTCTGCATTAATTCCCAAATTGTCAAACAAATAATTTTTTACTTCGCTTTTATCAAAGCTGTCAGGTATGCTTACCGTAACTTTGTTTATGTAAATTTCATCACTTTTAAGTTCAACATCACAGCTTGCATTACAGGATGAATATCCCCCTTCCTCAAGCTTTTGTTCAATTTGTAAAGAAAGCATATCCTCATAGGAGTCCTTTTGAGCCTGCTCACTGTCCGATATATTAAAATCCGGAAATGACAAATCTATTTCTGCACTTTTAAGGGGATAAACGAATGAAAGAAATATGAATGCCGCAAGTATAATTTTAAAAAATTTTCCCATATTTCCCTTAGGAGTCAGCATTGAAAATATGACGGAAATAATTAATGTTATACAAATTGTATACGTCCATTCCTTTATAAAATCCATTTAAACCACCGATTTTGCTGCCACAAGAATACCGATAGATATTATTGTTGTAACCATTGTCAAAATTAAAAGCACATCAATTATGAGTAAAGCGTCCTTAAAGGCTGAAACAGCGTTGACTGATGCAGTGTCGCCGAATATTTCACCGCTTAATGATGCCAGAGAAAGAATTAATCTCCAC
>CAMBQD010000118.1 GCA_945869905.1 uncultured Clostridia bacterium
GCAGGTAGCCGCACCGCCGAAGGGCTCAATTTCCGTGGGGTGATTGTGAGTCTCGTTCTTGAACTGAACAAGCCACTGCTCCTCTCTGCCGTCAATAACAACAGGCACCTGAATTGAGCAGGCATTTATTTCATCGCTTTCGTCAAGGTCGTTAACAAGTCCGCGCTTTTTCAGCACCTTTGTGCCGATGCACGCCATATCCATAAGGCAGACAATCTTTTCCCTGTCGCCGTATACCTCTCTGCGCGGGTCAAAATATTCGTTAAGGGCGTCGTTTATTGCATTGCTGTATTTGCTTTCGTTAATTTTGATTTCATCAAGCTCTGTTGCAAAGGTGGTGTGACGGCAGTGGTCTGACCAGTAGGTGTCAATAACCTTAAGCTCGGTCAGGCTTGGGTCGCGCTGTTCATCATTTTTAAAATAATCTCTTACCCAGCACAAATCGGCAACGCTCATTGCAAAGCCCATTGCTGAGTGATATTCGGCAATTTCCTTATCTGATTTTTTTGTGAAGCCTGTTATGCGCATAATGTCTGCCGGCATATCTGCTTTGATATCCAGCGACTCCGGCAAATCAAAGGACGCCTCCCTTGACTCCACAGGGTTAATTATGTATGACTTAATTTTGTTAAAATCATCGTCGGTAATATTACCCTTAACCGCAATGATTTTTGCCGATGTAACATCAGGCCTTTCACCTGCGGTTAAAAGCTGAATACACTGAGCGGCGGAATCTGCCCTCTGGTCATACTGACCGGGAAGGTACTCCGTTGCAAAGCATTTCCAGTCCTGCTCAATTGATAGCTCGTAGTAAACATTGTCCAAATTAGGCTCGGAAAGAATGGTGTTAACTGCTGTCTTAAATTCCTCCTCGCTTAAGCCCTGTGCGTCATAGCGGTTAATAATTCTTAAATCCTCAAGACCGCTTATGCCAACATTGCCTTTAAGGTCGGCAAGCGTTTGACCCGCCTCAATATCGTTGCCTTTTTTCTTTTCAACAAATACGCGATATACCTTTGCCATTTATTTTCTCCTTAACGATTCGTATGTATTCCTACATACATATGTAATTATACGCTATACATTCTATCATAAAAAAGTCAAATTGCCTATAGCAAAATTGCACTTTTTTTCAAATTATAAAATTAATTTTTTGTTCATACAAACTATTCATTAAATTTAATTTTTATGTTATAATTATCAATTAGTGTAAGAAGGCATACAATTTCTAAAGAAGGGGTGGCGTAATGACGGAAATTCTTGAAGAGGATTTTTATGATGTTAAGTTTATGAACCTTGTGGTTGACAAGGCAGATAATCTTGTAGTAGTTGACAGTGATAAGCATTTTTCGGATTTTACAGGTGTTCACCCGTCAAAAATCCGTCAGGGCAAGCTGTTTTTGCACGATATTATTATGCCGGTTTACCGTGAAGAAATTATGAAAATCCTTTGCAGAAAAGAGTCAAGGTATGTCTATTTTGATGCCGAATTTAAGGATAAAAACGGCGATTGCGTTTTGCTTCACTGCACAGGGCAGAATTTTGAAAACTCCACCCTTTGCCGTCTTACTCTTGCGGATTTGTCAAAATCGCGTCAAAAGCAGGAAACACTGAGGAAAAAGGCAAAGGAAATGAATTACCTTATTGACCTTGTTACAGGCGGTGTTTGTCTGTTTAAGGTCACTGACGATATGCACATATTGGTGCAGTATCTTAATGAGGGCGGCTGCAGGCTGTTCGGCACCTCAAAAAGCAGGTACGCCAAGCAGGATTACCGCCTTGACGAGCTGATTTGTCCTGAGGACAGAAGTGCTGTCTTTCAGGCGATAGGCAAGGCAATGGCAACTGACGAGCCTATTGATATTGAGTTTCGTACAATTGTACATAAAGACGAGTTTAAATGGTGCAAGGTTAATGCGGCAATTCAAAGCTATGATGAGGACGATAACCCGATTTTCCACGCAATGCTGACGGATATAACAAAGGTAAAAGAGGCAGAGGCACAGGCGGACAGAATGTATGATGAGCTTGTTAAGGTGTTTAAAAATATGCCGGATATAATCTTTTCCACCGATACAAAAAATCCTTTTGTGTTGCAGATTGTCAGCGAGGATTTTATAAAATTTTTGGGCTATTCGCGTTCCTTCCTTTTTGACGAGCACGGCGGCAGATTAACGGATTTTATACTGGAAAGAGAGGTAAAATACGTTACCTCAAACCTGAAAAAGCAGATTGACTCCGGAAAAAAGGAAACAGTTATACGTTATTCCATACGCACAGGCAGCGGCAAATTTGTTGTTGTGGAGGACAGACGTAAAATTATCAATCAGGACGACGGCGGAAAATCAATGCTTTGCATACTTAAAAATGTAACCAAAAAATACCAAGAAAAAACATCAAACGGAATAGAATAACCGTTATCATAGGCGGCAGGAAAACAAAAAGCACCTTTTTAAAGGTGCTTTTTTGATACATAAATAATTATTTGATTATTGTTCCCATTGTGTTGGGAGCCATGCCTGCGGCATTTGCCTCATCGGTGTCAATGTGCATTGCAAGTGCGTATGAGTCCGAAACTCTTACGACAACATCACCGAAGGTAAGATTTCTTCCGTTTGACGTTGGAATTTCAACGCTGACAATTTCACCGTTTGTAAGTCCCATTTTCTCTGCATCTGCCGTTGTGGCGTGGATATGTCTTTTTGCGGCAATTACACCCTTTGTAAGCTCAACCTCACCGGCGGGGCCAACAAGCCTGCAAACGCCTGAGCCCTCAATGTCACCGCTTTCTCTTACAGGTGCGGCAACACCGATTGAACGTGCGTCTGTCAGTGAAAGCTCAACCTGTGTTTCCTTTCTGCAGGGGCCGAGGATTGATACTGCAGGGAATTCGCCCTTTGTACCGATTACCCTGATACGCTCGTTACAGGCAAACTGACCGGGCTGTGAAAGCTCTTTTTTTACGGTCAGCTCATAGCCTTTACCGAAAAGTGCTTCCAAATCCTCCTGTGAAACGTGTACGTGCCTTGCGGAAATTTCAACAAGTACCTGATTTTCCATAATTTATCTCCTTTAACTAAAATCATATTTTGTAATATTTTATACCTATTTACATTGTTTTTCAACAGTAAATTTGATATAATGTTTTCGGTGATGAAAATGACGTTAGATGAACTTGAAGTAAAATGTAAAAATTGTACAGCCTGTGAGCTTTGTCAGGGCAGAACAAATCTTGTGTTCGGTGTGGGCAAAAAGGATGCGGATATTATGCTGATTGGCGAGGGCCCCGGTGAAAACGAGGATTTGCAGGGTCAGCCCTTTGTGGGCAGGTCAGGTCAGCTTTTGGACAAATTCCTTGCCAGCGTGGATTTGTCAAGGAATAAAAATGTGTATGTTGCCAATATGGTAAAATGCCGTCCGCCCCACAACCGTGACCCAAAGCCTGAGGAGCAGGAGCAGTGCATAAGGTGGCTGAGGGAGCAGTTTAAAATAATTAAGCCCAGGATTGTTATTTGCGTGGGCAGAATTTCTGCTCAAAGACTGATTGATAAGGATTTTAAGGTTACCAAGCAGCACGGTGAGTTTATTGACAAAAACGGCACTCTTTTTATGGGCACATATCACCCTGCGGCAATCCTCAGAAATCCTAACAACAAGGAGCTTGCTTTTGGCGATTGGCTTAAGGTTAGGGATAAAATTGAAGAATTGGGTATAGAAATTTAACTAACGCGAGCAGGAATAATGCCTGCTCGTTATTGTTGTTAGGGTAATCTTTGACACTTCTTTACTTTTTCTTTGACATGTTTTTGAAACAATGTGGTTTAATGTGTATAACGGGTAGGAAATTAAAATATGAACGGAGAAAAAATGAAAACGGTTTTAGTGTGTGACGACGACGAGGCCATCCTTGAGTCGTTAAGAATTTATCTTGATAACGAGGGATATAAGGTTCTTACCGCTGTTGACGGTGCAGAGGCTCTGGAAAAAATCAGGGATAATGAAATTCACTGCGTTGTGCTTGATATAATGATGCCAAGGCTTGACGGACTTAAAACAACCCTCAAAATAAGGGAAAAATATAATTTTCCCATAATATTGCTTTCCGCAAAAAGTGAGGACACCGACAAAATAACCGGCTTGGGCTTTGGTGCGGACGATTATGTAACCAAGCCCTTTAATCCGTTGGAGCTGGTGGCAAGGGTGAAGTCACAGATTAGGCGGTATGTTACACTGGGCAGTATGGAAATCAGAGCAAGCCAGCTTGTAACCGGTGGAATTGTACTTGATACCGACACCAAGCAGGTAACGGTGGACGGTGACCTGATTAAGCTTACCCCTATGGAATATAAGATATTGGAGTATC
>CAMBQD010000119.1 GCA_945869905.1 uncultured Clostridia bacterium
TTGAACCCGGGTCGGAGGCAACTGCCTTGGCGGCGGCATAGGCAAATCTGTTGCTTGGTCCCACAATAAAATTTTCAAAGGTAAATTGTGAATTGCGGTAATCCTCCAAATGCTGTGCCTGATAGGTGGTGTTATTACTGTCCTTGTCATCCTCAAACACATCGTCACAAACGTAGTTAATATTTACCTTAAAGCCCAGTACATTTTCAAATGCCTCCTCAAAAAGACTGCCGTACTGTGACGTAACAATGTCAACGTGCATTGGCTTTGGTAAACGCAGAGTGACGGTGGAATTTCTGAAGCCGTCAAAGGTTACTATTTTTATCCAAAGGTTATAGGCAGTTCCGTTAATTCTTGTTTTAATGTAATCCAAAACTGCCTGCCAAATATCGTCAAAAGAGTCCATATTAACCTCCTTAATGATTTTTATAATAAGTGCAAAAATGCACAAACATCCACTATTAAAATTGATTATATCAGTTTTTAATAATTAAATCAATATAAATAATAAAAAATACATATTATCTAAATAATATATATTATATATACTAATATTTTTCACATAAATTATAAAGACTTGTAAATTAAGCATCTGTATTGTATAATGTCATCTAAGGAGGCGCACTATGAGAATTTTTAAAAACAGAGGAGATATTTATTTTTCAAAAACCAATAAAGAAAAGTCCACGGAACAAAAAATTCTTATAATTGCGCTGGCGGTAATTGTGGTATTTACTGTGGTATTTGTTACGGCTTTATCCGTTAAATATGATTTCAGCGCAAAAAAATTTTTTGCACCGGACGATTTGCAGGCTACGCAGATAAGTCAGGAGGAGGACACACCCTTACCGCAGGTAAACGGAAAAACTAATTTTATTACCCTTGTAAACAGCGACGGTAAGCTGCTTTTTGTATCCCTTTTGCAGGTGGATATGGACAATGTGTCATACAAAACCTCAGTGCTTAAGGCAGATACTCTTTGCGACGGCAATACTCTTGCCGATATATACGCAGGATCCGGCACACAAAATGTAAAAAAAGCAGTTGAAAGTCTTATGGGAGTCAGCTTTGATTATTACATTTCAATGGATAACAGAAAATTTTCCGAATTTTTTGACTCCTTGGGCGATTTTAATTATCCTGTTTTGTCCGAAATCAAATTCAAGAGCAGGGATAAGGCGGTAAATTATTCATTAAAGCTTAAGGCAGGAGAACAGAAATTAAGCGGCCAGCAGGTGATAAATCTTATAAGATATAATATTGAGGAAAATAACAACACCTCCGCCGCAAATGATTTGATGTTAAACAGCCTTTTACAGCTTGTTAACAGTGAAAATGCGGCAAACAGTGAGGAGCTGTTCAAGCTGCTTGTAACAACGGCAGATACAAATATTACCGTCAGGGATTTTTCACTTTCAGGTGACAATATTACGGTTTTGGCTGATGACAGAACAGGAGCAGGCGCATACAGTGCAGTGGCGGAATATGAGGGAAATTCTCTCAGCAAGGAAAGCCTGCAGAAAATAAAGGGCTATTTTGTTAAATAGAAGGGTGAGCTATGGATAAGGAAAGAATTATGAATGCGGTCAGGGAAATTTTAATTGCCGTTGGCGAGGACCCTGACAGAGCAGGACTTGTTGAAACACCAAAGCGTGTTGCAAATATGTATGAGGAAATTTTTGCAGGATTAAGTGAGGACCCAAAGCAGCATTTAAAGTTTTTTGATGAAAAATCAAATGACGAAATGGTAATTGTAAGGGATATCCCTTTTTCATCAATGTGTGAGCATCATCTGCTGCCCTTTGTGGGTAAAGCACATATTGCATATATTCCCAGTGATAATAAAATAATAGGATTGTCAAAGCTGGCAAGGATAGTTGACAATTTTGCAAAAAAGCCACAGGTACAGGAAAGGCTAACCCACGATATAGCCGATTTTCTTAATGATAATTTAATTCCAAAGGGCGTGGCGGTAATTATTGAGGCTGAGCATATGTGTATGTCAATACGCGGCGCCAAGGCGTCAGGCTCAAAAACCCAAACCTCCGCACTGAGAGGAATGATGCGTACCGACGCAAGAACCCGTGCAGAGGTGTTGGCATTATTGGATAAGTAATTAAAGAGAAGAGTGAAAAAATTGTTTTGGATTTGCAAAGATAAAAAAATAGAATACGGCAAAAAAATTCTTATTATGGGCATTGTTAATGTTACGCCTGATTCCTTTTCGGACGGCGGCGACCATTATTCCGTTAATGACGCCGTTGAATGTGCAACGGAGCTTGAAAGGGACGGCGCAGACATTATTGATATCGGCGGCCAGTCAACCCGTCCGGGACATACGCCTGTGTCGGATATTCAGGAATGGCAGAGAATTGAGCCGGTGCTTTCGGCATTAAAGGGCAGACTGAATATTCCTGTTTCCGTTGATACATATTATCCCTATGTGGCGCAAAGGGCACTTGAGGCAGGCGCAGATATCATTAACGACGTAAGCGGTGTAGTTTCACCTGAAATGGCAGAGGTTGTAAAGGGCTGCGGCGCAGGCTGGATTATAATGCACAACGGACCTGCATCGCCTGAGGACGTAAAGGAATTTTTTGAAAATTCAATAAAAGAATGTGAAAGATTAGGTGTGGACAAAAGCAGTATTTGTCTTGATATGGGTATCGGTATCGGCTTCGGCAAGGATTATGACGAAAATATGACCTTGCTTACAAATGTGTGTGAGTATAAGATTAACGGCTATCCGCTTTTGCTGGGCACATCACGTAAAAGTGTTATCGGCGCAGGCAGTAATCAGGATAACCCAAAGGAAAGAATATACGGCAACATAGCGGCGGATACTGCGGCTATATTCGGCGGAGTAGATATAATTCGTGTCCACGATGTAAAAAACGAAAAACAGGGCATTTTAATGGCTCAAAATATGAAAGGATATGTGAGATTATGATTTGTGTAACAACGAACACCCTTGAAAACGGAATAATTACCGAATATAAGGGCATTGTAACAGGAGAAGTGGTTAACGGCGTTAACTTTGTAAAGGACTTCGGTGCTTCAATCAGGAATTTTGTGGGCGGTCGCTCCAGCGGTTATGAGGAGGAGCTTATAAACGCACGTGAAAGCGCCCTTGCGGAAATGCAGTCCAGAGCCGCCGCTTTAGGTGCTAATGCAGTGGTTGGAGTTGATATTGACTACGAGGTGCTTGGTCAGGGCAATATGCTTATGGTATCGGCAACAGGCACAGCAGTTGTTGTAAGGGATAAATAATGGATAAAATTTTAATCAGAGATTTAAAAATTTTTGCATATCACGGTGTTAATCCTGAGGAAAAGCGTGACGGTCAGAATTTTGTTTTTGATATTGACCTTAGTGTTAATATGACAAAGGCATGCCATTCCGATGATGTTAATGATACCGTCAGCTATGCAAAGGTGGTTAAAACCGTTATACGCACGGTAACTGAAAAAAAGTATGACCTGCTGGAAAAGGTTGCACAGGTTACCGCAGATGCCGTCCTTGCCGAATACCCGGAGGTGTTCAGCGTTGATATTACGCTGAAAAAGCCGGAGGCACCGGTTAAGGCAGATTTCGGCTGGGTGGGAGTAAAAATATCAAGAGAGAGATAAAGCTTTCACCGTAGGGGAGAATATCATCCTCCCATGTAGCGGCGAACTGTGTTCGCAATAAATCAAAAAATATCATCAATCCGAACAGGCGGCTGATAGCCGCCCCTACAGTAAATTTTATTAAGAGGAAATATGGAATACATACTTAGCGTCGGAACAAATATGGGGGACAGGTTGGCAAATATCAACTCCTGTATTGACTCCATAAATCTTTTGCCTTATACAGATGTTACTGCTCAGTCCGCAGTGTATGAAACCGAGCCTGTGGGCTATGCAAGGCAGGAAAATTTTTATAATATCATATTAAAGGTTGAATCAATTTTTGAGCCTAATGAAATGCTGGGTGCCTGCCTTGGAATTGAATGTGCCTTCGGCAGAAAGCGAACAATTCGTTTCGGCCCCAGAATAATTGATATAGATATAATTTTTGCAGAGGACTGCAAGATAGAGAGCAGGAATTTAAGTGTTCCTCATCCGCGATACAGCGAAAGACGCTTTGTTCTTGAGCCTTTGCTGGAATTATTCCCTGACGGAATAGTATACGGCACGGATATTAATCCCTTCATTGAAGCCTTGGAGGGACAGGAAATCAAAAAAATAAACACAAAATAAAAAAGCAGGATATTTCCTGCTTTTTTATTTACATAAATGATGTGACGGTGTCAACAAAGTCAACTACCTTATCGGCAGTTTTTTTCATCGTCTTTTTTGCCGTGCAGCTGTTT
>CAMBQD010000120.1 GCA_945869905.1 uncultured Clostridia bacterium
TTATCGTTCAATTGAGAAAAAGCTCGGCGTAGAGGAGCTGCCGATAATCGTCACAGAGTACGGCAGAATGCAGGATAACGGTATGCCGGGAAAAATGCTGCAGTATATAACTCAGATTGAAACAAGCAAGGTATATGCCGATAATGCTTATTGGAGGCTTGCCGACAATTTGAATGATGTTGCCGCTGATGATAATTCACCCAACTCAAACTGGTGGCTGTACCGCTGGTATACGGATATGGAGGGGCAGACCGTTGATATCAAGTATCAGGATTTGTTCAAATCCAATTTCGGCAAGGCTTTAAAGAGAGAGGCAGAGTTCTCCTCAAAGGGCTTTATGGGTATTGTGACAATTACCGATAATGAGGATAAAATTGATATTATTTGCGGTGGCAGAGACGGCAGTGCAGCAGTTAAGCTTAAAAGCATTGATAAAACCGCCTTTGCAGGTAAAACAGTTAAAATTACCGTTGAGGAAACGGTTTACAAGGGTATATCAGGTATAGTGAATTCTCCTGTTGTTCTTTCCGAAACGTATCAGACTCTTGATTCATCAACGCTTAAGCTGGATATGAATGATATGGATGAGGCAAATGCCTACCATATCACAATTACTCCTGTTGAAAGCGCAGAAAAGGATTATGTAAACGACGGATATGTTGAAAGGTATGAATTTGAGGACGGAAAGCTTTTGGGCGATGCCTACACCTATGACAGTGCCTATGCCACCACAGGTGAAAAGGACGGTATGGTGGGCGGTATAGAAAAGCAGGGCGACGGAGTTGCTTTGACCTTTACAGTGCCTAAGGATGATAATTACAATATAGATATAGTTTTCGGTAATTCAAATAACGGCGGCTATGATATGGACGGCAGGCAGGACCCTGATGACAGGACATACTCGTCACCGATAATGTATTTGGACGGCAATGAAGAGGACGTCCGTTTCCCAAGCACAATTAAAAGTGAATATACCGACTGTATGGCACTTTCTTATGAGCTGAAAGCAGGTAAGCATACAATTATGTTTAAATATGGCTCAGGCTCAATTGTGTTTGATTCTATGATTGTTTCCACAATAGGCATCAGTAGTAATATATCAATTTTATACGATGCAGACAGAACAACGGATACTAATAAATCATTTCTTGTGGTTTCTCCTGACAGCACTTATTACAGTATTGATGCAGGCGAGAATGTAAATGCCAAGCTAAACGGTAAAAATATTTCTTTGAAAAAGGGCGGCAGTGACGTCTTTTTGATGAAGGGTCTTAATTATATCGACGTTGAAAGCGATAAAAGTATTAATTTGACTGCATCAGTGAAAACGGAGCATCCTGAATCAAGTCTGATTTATTATGCCTATCACGCTAAGCTTTCAGACGGTGCGGTGCTGTCGTATAATGAAGAACAAAAGGTAAAATATCTTGATGGCATTAGCTGCAATTCCGGCAAGGCAGAATTTATTGTAAAGGTCAACAAGACAGGTACTTATGCCCTTACGTTAAAGTATGCCAATAACGAGGAGGGCGGAAAGCACGATTACAATGTTGACCTTATTGAACGGTATGTGACAATTACCGCCAGCGGCACTTCACAGGATGTTTATTGCCGAAATACATACAGCTGGGATACTTATAAGAAGGTTACCTGCTATGTGGATTTGAAAAAAGGTAACAATACAGTAGCCTTTACCAACAGCGGTAATAATAAGTTTGATAATCAGGATACCTATATACCTCATATTACTTCCTTCACAATCAGTGAAATTTGCAGATAAATAAGAACATATTTTAAACTCCTTCATAGTATGGTACTGAAGTTAAGGGTATAATTTACCTTATTTCAATATCATTATGAAGGAGTTTTCTTATGCCAGATAATCCAATCCTTGACACAGGTGAAAGACGACCAAAGGAAGCTGTCTGCATAGATACAAAGCGTATTTTTGACAGCTGTGTAAGCAAAGATTGCTTGGAAGATTTAAGGGTTACATTTTTTTCACGCAGTCAGCATTTAATCGACGAAGCCGTAACAATTAAAACGCGTGACTGCTGTATTGAAGAGGTGAGCATTGATGTTGAAGAGGTGCCGTTTAACAGAGGCTTTTACAGCGTAGACATAACCTTTTATTTCAAGCTTTGCTTTGACACCTATGCTGCCCCCTGTACAACACCTCAGGTTGCAATAGGCTTTGCTCAGTTCAACAAAAAATGTATATTGTACGGCAGTGACGGCGATGTTAAGGTATTTGTTTCAAATCCCTGCAGTGAGGAGCTTGATTGCCCTGTTGCTCCGCGTTATACCAATCCTGCGGCAAAGGTACAGGCGGTTGACCCCGTTATACTTTCAACAGAAATATGCGATTGCTGTGACTGCAATGTTTCAATTTGCACCTCATTCCCAAAGTCAATCCTTAACGCAGTGGAGGATACAATGCCGTCCTGCGGAGCATCAAAGGCAATATTGGTTACATTGGGACTTTTCTCAATTGTGCAGATGGAAAGAGATGTACAGATTCTTGTTCCGGCATTTGATTATTGCCTGCCGGATAAGGAATGCTGCTGCAACACATCAAATCCTTGTGAAACCTTCAAAAAAATTGATTTTCCGGTTAACGAATTTTTCCCTGTAGACAGAGAAGGCGGAGGCTGCCGTCCCTGTAAGGACGAAAAAAGCGACGACTCGGAAGCCGAAGGTGAATAATAACGAAAAACGGTAGGTTTAATTAACCTACCGTTTTTTACGTAAGCTATAATTTTTTAATCAAATGCAGGATACATTCTTCGGTAAAGAGAATTGATTTCTTTGAAATATTCCTTATCAATATTGTTGATTGTATCCATTGTTGTACGGAAACGCCAGTTTTTCTCCGGCACTCCGGGTATATTCATTCTTGCATCACTGCCAAAGCCGCACATATCCTGTAGTGCAATTATGGCTGTGTTGGAGGAGCTTTTCCAAACAGCCTCAATAATTTTTCTGCAGGAGGGGCTTTTGTACCCGCCTTCACCCCAGTTATCACCTGTAAAGCCTGTGTAATCAAGGGCGAATCTGCGCTCCTGCTCACTTGCCTCCCACAGCCAGCCGAGGATAGTATTATTGTCGTGGGTGCCCACATAATTTATACTGTTTTGCACTGCATTGTGGGGTAGATGTGAGGAGTCGGAATTTGGGTCAAAGCCAAACTGTATAACCCTCATTCCCGGAAATCCCGTATCCTCCAAAAGCTTTACAACATCTTCGCCGAAAACGCCCAAATCCTCCGCAATAATAGGAGCATTTGGATATTTTTCAAATACCTTGTCAAAGAGCTTCATCTTAGGTCCGTCAACCCATTTTCCCACCTTTGCCGTAGGCGAGTCTGAAGGTATTTCCCAATAAGACGCAAAGGCACGGAAATGGTCAATCCTTACGGCATCGTAGGTTTTAAGGGCGCTTTCCAATCGCGATATCCACCAGGAAAAGCCATCCTTTTCCATAGCCTTCCAGTCATATATGGGATTGCCCCAAAGTTGTCCGTCCTCACTGAAATAATCAGGCGGAACACCTGCCACCTTTTCTGCCTTAAGGGTCTTTTCGTCAATTAAAAATAAAGGAAGATTTGACCATACATCAGCACTGTCCATCGCTACATAGATGGGCATATCTCCGATTATTGCAACGCCCTTTTTGTTGGCGTATTCCTTAAGCTCAAACCACTGACTGTAAAAAATATACTGTACAAATTTCCAGAAAGCCGCAGATTTTTCAAATGAATAGATATCCTTTACACACTCAAAGTAATGTGCGTGCTCACTGCTCCATTCCCACCAGGGCTTCATTCCCTCAGCCTCTTTAACCGCCATAAAAAGACTGTAATCGGTGAGCCAGGGATTATTTATCTCAAATTCCTTTATGTTCTTTGCCAAGCTGTCATTTATATTCAAAAAAGCCTTTTTCAAAAGCTTTAATCTTTGCTCTGAGGCAAAGCTGTAGTCGGCGGTATAGGGGGAGCCTGAATAAATGCTTTGCTTTACATCATCATCACTGACAAGCCCCATATCCCTTAAGCCTTTTGGATTGATAAACAGATAATTACCTGCAAATGCCGAGGGGGAACAGTAAGGGGAATTTGCACCGTCAAGGGGATTAAAGGGTAAAACCTGCCAATATGTAAAGCCCATATCAGCTATTTCGTCAACAAATTTTTTTGCATTTTCATCAAAGACACCTATTCCGTATTCGCCGGGCAGTGAACTGATGTGGAGTAAAACTCCCGCACCTCTTTTATCTAACATAAAATCTCTCCGTTTTTT
>CAMBQD010000121.1 GCA_945869905.1 uncultured Clostridia bacterium
GCAGACCTTAGGCTATATCTTGTTTGTTCTCAGTGCATTATTTATTGTTATTGCTTTTTTACTTAACATAATTATGTGCAAGCACCCAAAAACAAAGTCAACCGTTGTGTTTGATTTGCTATCTGTTTCTGCGTCGGTTGCAGCCGTTGTATGCTTTGTTATGAGCGGCTCATCAGCACAGATTATGGGTGCTTACAATTTCGGCGAGTTTGCTGTTATTAACGCCAGTGCTTCAATCAGCTGGGGATATTTTGTTGCCCTTGCTTTAATGCTGGTTGCCACAGGTATTAATATTGCCGTTGCCAAGGCACCTGCCAAGAGCGATGAAACTCTTGAGGAGGAAAGGCTTGCAAGAAAGGCTGCAAAGGATGAAGAAAACCGCAGAAAAGAAATAGAAAAAGATAAGGCACGTATTGAGGCGGAGAGGCTTGCTGCCGAGGAAGAGGCAAAAAAGGTTGAAGAGGCGAAGGCTAAGCTCGCTGCCAAAAACAAGAAACAGTAATACTCATCATAAAGGAGCAGGTTTAGGCTTTGCTCCTTTTTTCTTGACCGTTTTTACAATGTTTGTTATAATGTATTCGGAGTGATGTCATATGGAAAAAAAGAAAAAAATTAAGATAGCATCTATTGCAACGGCAGTTGTTGCAGTGATTGTTGCGGCAGTGGCTGTTATTTCATCATTTAACCTGGAGATACAGTACAGTATCCTTTATTCAATGATGCCTGATTATGTTGAACGTACTGTTAATGATGATATACCTATCAAAATATATAAACGTAAAAATCCCGACTATAAGTACAGTAAAGAAACATTTGAAGAAAACCCAATGAACAAATACGAGTTTTATTACTATGATGACGGCGGTAATGAGGTTGTTATCAATGGCGGTGATAAGCTCATATATGAGGGCAAGGATAACGGAGCTGTTTTTGTTTCCTTTATACCCGGTGCTATGGAAAAATTAGCAGGTGTTAAAAAGGCAGTTCAAATCGTTTCTGCTATCATAATAACAGCACTGATAGTCGGATTAATTGTTCTGTGGTTTTTCCGTTGGTCAAAAAAGCAGGATAAGGAAAAGCAAGATAAATTTAAAGCAAAGAATAACGCTAAACGCAGTAAAAATAACAAATAACCCATAATATTTGAAGGTGAAAATATGGAATACAGTAAGCTTTTTACTCCCGGTAAAATAGGAAATGTTGAAATAAAAAACAGAATAGTTATGGCACCTATGTGTATGGGCTTCGGTCAGTATAACGGATGTGCCACCGAAAAAATGATGGATTATTACGAGGAGCGCGCTAAGGGCGGAGTAGGCCTCATTTTTACAGAGATAACAAGAGTTAACGATGTTACAGGTGCATCCTCCTTCGGTCAGCTTGGTATGAGCCACGATTACCAAATACCTGCTCTTAGAGAAATGGCAAGGCGTGTTCATAAGCACGGCTGTAAAATTATGGTTGAGCTTCATCACCCTGGCAGGCAGAATTTGGGACTTATGATCGGAACAGTTCCGCTTTGTGTTGTCGGTGATAAAATTATGGGCAATCTTTATACAAAAATTTTGACAGGAGCAGTTATACCACCGGGTAAAAGGCTGCAGGAAAAGGATATTGTTCCCAGAGTTGTTGCCCCCAGCAAATGTGAAAGAAGTAAAATGAGCAACAGCGTTAACAGAGGTCTTTCTAATAAAGGCGTTAAAAAAATCATTTGTCAGTTTATTGAAGGTGCTGTTCGTGTTAAAAAAGCGGGATGTGACGGTGTGGAGCTTCACGCCTCGCACGGATATCTTATTCAGCAGTTCCTGTCACCCAATACAAATAAGCGAACTGATGAATACGGCGGAAGTCTTGAAAACAGAATGAGATTTCTTATGGAAATTATTGACGGCATCAGAAAAAACTGCGGCAGTGATTTCCCCATTGTTGTGCGCTTAACCGTTGATGAAATGTATGATTAGATTGGTCAAAAGGGCAAGGGATACGGACTTGAGGAAGGTCTTAAAATGGCAAAAATGCTCAGTGATAAGGGCATTGATGCAATTGATGTGTCCTCTGCCGCTTATGACACCTTTAACTATTGGCTTGAGCCTACAACCTTTGATTGCGGCTGGAGAAAATATTTGGCTGCGGAGGTCAAAAAGGTTGTAGACATACCTGTTATTGCTGCAAATCTTATACGCTCACCAAAACAGGCTGAGCTTCAGCTTGAGGAGGGTGTGCAGGATTTCATTTCTCTTGGCAGACCTCTTATTGCCGACCCACAGTGGGCAAATAAGGTTCAATCGGGAAATGAAGATTTGGTTAAGAGATGCGTTTGTTGCCTGTACTGCTTTGAAAGTATGATGGAAAATGCCTATAAATACGACAACGGTCATTGCTCGGTAAATCCCTTTGTTGGCAGAGAAGGTACATCACTCAACAAAAACGGTAACGGCAGGAAGGCTTTGATTATCGGTGCAGGAGCCGCAGGCTTGACAGCCGCAGAGCTTCTTGCAAGACGTGGATTTGATGTAACCGTTCTTGAAAAGGAAAAAGAGGTTGGCGGTCAGCTTAACCTTGCCAAAAAGCCGCCGCATAAGGAAAAAATGAACTGGGTATGTACCGACCTTCTTTCAAATATTAATAAGCTTGGGGTAAAGCTTGAGCTTGGTGTAACCGCTACCAAAGAGCTTATCGATACATACAATCCTGAAATTGTTATTAACGCAACCGGCGGTAATGCAATATTCCCCAAACCGTACATTGAGGACAATTCCTGTACTGTTACTGAAATACTTAACGGAACAGTTAAGCTGGAAAATAAGAAGGTTGCAGTAATCGGCTCAGGTATGACGGGACTTGAAACAAGTGAGCTTTTAGTATCACAGGGAAATAAGGTCACAATTATTGAAATGTCTGATAAAATTGCACCGGGTGCATGGTTCCAGCACCTTGACGATGCTTTACCAAAGCTTAATGCCGCAGGCACAGTATTTATGCCGGGACATAAGCTTTTATCTGTAAATGAGGATTCTGTAACGCTTGAAAGAATGTCGGACGGTGCCAATATTAATGTAGATGTGGACTTTGTTGTACTTTCTCTTGGTGTAAGACCTGATACTGTGCTTTATGATGAGATTAAAAATTCTTCAAAATACAAGGTGTACAATATCGGCGACAGCGTTAAGATTGGCAGAATTGCCAATGCAACGGAATCCGCATATCAGCTTGCAATCAGTATAGATTAGTAAAGGATATTTTCAATGAACTTAACTCCAAAGCTACCAAGCACAATACTAAAAAACAAGCTTAGTGAATTTGAGGAAAAAATATCCAACACCTTTGATTACGATTTCAGTATCGTAAGTCAGCGCATTGATGATATTAAGCAGTTTGAGGAAAAAATTAAAAAGCCCTTTGAAAACGATAAGCAGATTTTTTACCGTGGCGAGCGTACCGCAAGCATTGAAAGAGGGCTTTTGCCAACTATGCTCCGTAATCCTGATTCGGGGATTGTTCATATTGACGCAAAAACAATATTTGAAATTTTTAATTCTCAGGGTGATTTTGTAAATCTGTTCCGTCAGACAATGGGCAAGGCGTCTCCTAATGAGCTTTATGAGCTATGTGCATTTGCACAGCATTATTTTAATTTTTCACCTCTTATTGACTTTACAAAAAGTCTTTATGTGGCTTTGTCATTTGCAATTAAGGACCGTGTCGCCTTGGACGAGGATATCGTTCTTTACGAAATAATTATTAGTGATGAGAAAAAGGATTATACCACTGATATTGCCACTGCAAACAGGTGGCTGTCTGAGCTTGATATTTTTATTTCAAGCGTTGACCGTGAGATAAAAAGGGTTTTAGCTGACAAAAAGCCCGGTATAAATCTTTTTAAGGTGCGTGAGGATATTATCAAAGATATTGAAAAAATTATCAATGTGTACACTCCCGATGCTAAAATAATTGATGTTCCCATTAACACAAGGATGAAATTTCAGCAAGGTGTATTTCTTCTTTTGACTGATTTTCATTTGCACGGTGTTAACTATTTTACATCGGATTTGAGAGATGATTTTTCAATAACCAAATATATTATTAATAAGGATATTTGCGATGACATTCTTGATATGATAAATCGTGAAGCACCTTGGTATTCATACAAATATTTGACAGATGTTTCAGGTGCGTTTAAAGAAGCTATTGAGCAAACAGATTAAAAAAATGCAAAGCATAAATTGCTTTGCATTTTTCTTACTTTTCAATTATTGAAACCGGATTAAAGCCTCCGTCGTTT